>JARXKQ010000009.1 GCA_030271555.1 Chloroflexota bacterium
TCGTGCTCGGCCACAGCGTCGTGATCGGTCATGGCAGAAGCTCCGTGTTGATCAGGTCGTCGGTCGTCAGGGTATCGGGGATGTTGGACCCGGGCAGGTCGCGCATGAAGTTGAGCGAGTAGTTCCAGCCACCCTGGTCGATCGCGCCCAGGCCGTGCGCGTCAGTGATTGACGAATGCCACATCTGGATCGTCGCCTGCAGGATCGCGATCTGGGTGTTCTGGTCCGACCCCAGGCTGGGCACGACCGCGATCGCATCGGCCAGGCCCAACTCGGGCGAAGCGTCGATCTCGCGCATTGCCTGCAACGTGGCCGCGACGAACGCGACCAGCGCATCCTTCTTTGCCGCGAGCGTGGCAGTGCCCACGATCAGGCCCGGTCCGGGCAGCGGCACGATGTCGTCGACGGTGAGCTGCGTTGTCGCGAAGCCGCCCAACGCGAGCTGCACGACCTCGTTGTTGCGATAGGCCGTCGCGGCCTGCACCTGCCCCTGCTGGAGTGCGACGCCCTGGCCGTAGTCGGGATAGTCGCGCTCGACGATGTCGGCGGTGGTGAGACCGGCCGACGAGAGCAGCGCCTGGAGCATGATCCAGGACGAGCCGTACTTGCCCGGGATGCCGATCGTCTTACCGCGCAAGTCGGCCACCGTGGTGATGCCACTGTCCGCGGGAGCCATGACGACATTGGGGAACTGGGCGTAGATCGTGGCCACATAGACGATCGGGATGCCTTGACCGACCGCCGGAATGACGCTCGTGCCGTCGGCGATGCCGATGTCGTCGGCACCCTGGGCGATGAGCGTGATCAGGTTCGCGTCATCGCCGTTCTGGAAGGTGACATCGAGCCCCGCGGCCTCGTAGTAGCCCTGCACCTTGGCGCGGTAGAACGGTGCGAACTGAACGCTGGGGATGTAGCCCAGGCCCACGGTCAGCTTGGTCAGCGGCGCGCTCGTCGGAGAGCCCGACGGGCCCGACGTTGCGCCCGATGGGCCACAACCGGCTACGAGCACGAAGACCGACGCGATGGCCAGAGTGAGACGACGCACGATTACCTCCAGGCGCCGACCAGGGCGCGTTCTACGAGCAATACAACGAGATACAGCACGACGGCGATCAGGGCGATCGTCAAGAGCGTCGCGAACATCAACGGGAAATCGAACAGCGAGCCGCGCGCGATATTGATCAGCACGCCCAACCCGCGGTCGGCACCGGCCCACTCGCCGACGATCGCGCCAATCACGGCGAGCGTCACGCCCACACGCATCCCGCCCAGGATCTGGGGCAGTGCGGCCGGCAGCTCCAGGTGCACCAGCACCTGCCGGGGCGATGCGCGCAGACTGCGGCCCAGCTCCAGCAGGCGCCTATCCACCGACCGGATGCCGACCATCGTCGCCACGGCGACCGGAAAGAAAACGATCAGCGCACAGATAACGACCTTGGGCGCAAGGCCGGGGCCCAGCCACAGCACGAGCAACGGCGCCAGGACGAGCACCGGTGTCGCCTGCGCGGCGACGATGTACGGAGAGAGCAGCCGCTCGGCCAGGCGCGAACGGGCTACGAGGTAGCCGATTCCGACGGCCAGCCCAGCTCCGACGAAGAAGCCCAGCCCGATCTCGACCAGCGTTGCCGAGGCGTGTGGCCACATGGTCCCGTCGAGCCACGCCCCCAGGAAGCGACCTCCGACCACCTCGGGCGCGGGCAGGAACACCCCGAAGTTGCCGACGACCGCGATTACCTTCCAGGTGACCACAAACACGACGGCCGCGGCGAGGACCGGCAGGACAGTCGTGCGCCACATCAGCCGGGGCCGCCGAACGGATCAAACCAAGCCGGCGCGCCCGCGCGCTCCAGGACGTCACTCACGGGTGCTGCCGCGGCTTCCTGCGCGGCAATGTCTGCAGGCGAGCCCGACAGGTGGGCGCGGATCGTTGCGGCCGCGCGCGAGAAGGCGGCCGAATCAAGGGTGTCATCGCGCCGCGGTCGGCCCAGCGGCACGGGCACGCGCGCGGCGACGCGGCCGGGCCGCGCGGTCAGCACGACGACTTCGTCGGCCAGGAAGCACGCCTCGGCGATGCTGTGGGTCACGATCAGGATGGTCGTGCCGGTGCGCTGCCAGATCTCGAGCAGCTCGGCGTTGAAGCGTTCGCGGGTGAGCGCGTCGAGTGCGCTGAACGGCTCGTCGAGCAGCAGGATCTGGGGATCTCGTGCGAGCGCCCGCGCAATGGCCGCGCGCTGGCGCATACCGCCACTGAGCTGCTGCGGATAGGCGCGCGCGAAGGCGCTCAGCCCCACCAGGTCGAGCAGGGCAGTGGCGCGTTCACGGCGCTCTGCCCGAGAGACGCCGGCCAGCTCGAGCGGGAACGCGACGTTGTCGATTGCCGTGCGCCACGGCAGGAGGCGCGGCTCCTGGAAGACGAGGCCCACTCGCTGGTCGGCGTCGGCCACGCGCTCGCCACCGATCTCGATGGTGCCACTGTCGGGCGTCAGCAAGCCGGCGACGAGTCGCAGCAGCGTGCTCTTGCCTGAGCCGTTCGGCCCAAGGACGGCCGTGATGCCGTGCGCCGGCACCTCGAACGACACGTCGTCGAGCACGGTCACTTGCCGCCCGTCGATGACGAAGCGGCGCGACACGTGCTCGAGGCTGATTGCCGGCTTGTCCTGGAGCGTGAGTTCGTCCTCCCATGTCTGATCGGGGGCACGAACCGACTCACGCTGAACCGGCCGGCCTCCCTTCTCCCATCCGGACTTTGACCGTCGGCTGCCTGCCAGGGCATCCACCTTCGCCACTTACGTGGCTCCGGGTCGTGGGCTGGCCTGCCGATCACTCAGATCGTCGGGCCGACCACCGGTCGGGAATTGCACCCAACCCCGAAGGAGAGGCGTTATGCGATTGCGTTTCAGGATACCCCGGGCGCGGTCGCTATCGTGGAATCGTGCTCACTGTCCTGCTGACTCGCCACGGCCACACCGACCGATCCGAACCAGAGCAGTACCTGGGCCAGCGCATGCCCGCAACGCTCGATGCCCGCGGGCGCAAGGACGCGCGCGCCCTGGGGCGCAGGCTCGCGACGGTGGCTATCGATCGCGTCGTGACCAGTCCGCTGAGCCGCGCCGTAGAAACGGCGGGGATCCTGGTGCGCGGCCGCGCCATGAAGGTCGAGTCGGACGACCGACTGACCGAGCTCGATTACGGCGCGTGGGAAGGCCACACGCTCGATGAGATCAACCAGCTCTTCCCGGGCGAGTACGAGCAGTACGAGCGCGACCCGGCGACGCACAACGTGGGTGGCGGCGAGAGCGGCTACGAGGTCGTCGCGCGGCTGGCGCCGCTGTTCGACGAGCTGGTCAGCTGGGCCGAAGCGTCGGGCGCCAAGGGCAGCGAGCGGACGGTGCTGGTGGTCGGTCATTCGTCGGTCAACCGCATCGTGCTCGCGATGTTGCTGGGCGTGCAGCTGAACGACTACCGGCGTCGGTTCGATCAGGACTGGGCCAACCTCACGGTCCTGCGCTGGCCGGATCGCGCGTCTGGGCCACGGCTGTTGCTGTCGAACGACCAATCGCACGCGCGCGGCATCAAAGGCGAGACCTGGGGCTAGTCGGTCCCGCTCAGCGCCGCGCGGCTATCCTCAGCCGCGATGGGAGAGGGAGCCGCCACTGCCGGTAGCGTCGCGCTGACCGGCCGCGATCTGACGCTGGCAGATGTTGCTCGCGTTGCGCGCGACGGATGGAATGTCACGCTCGATCCGGCCGCTCGTGAGCGGATGGTCGCGAGCAGGCGGGTGGTCGAGGAGATCGTCGCCGCCGGGCAACCGGTGTACGGCATCACGACCGGGTTCGGCAAGCTCGCCACAGAGCGCATCGACCCAGCCGACGCTGACCGGCTGCAGCAGAACCTGCTGATCAGCCACGCCGTCGGTGTTGGTCCCAGACATGACGCCGCCTCTGTCCGCGCGATGCTGCTGCTGCGGGCAAACACCCTGGCGCGCGGCCAGTCGGGCTGTCGGCCCGAAGTCGTTGAGCGGCTGATCGACCTTCTCAATGCGCGAGTCCATCCGCAGGTGCCCGAGCAGGGATCGGTGGGTGCCTCGGGCGATCTGGCTCCTTTGGCGCACCTCGCGTTGCCCCTGATCGGCCGCGGCCAGGCTGAGGTGGACGGCAAGGTCATGGACGGCGCCGCCGCCCTTGCCGCGCGTGGTCTCACGCCGCTCACGCTGACCGCCAAGGAAGGCCTGGCGTTGCTTAACGGCACGCAGCAGATGACCGCGATCGGGACGCTTGCGCTGCTCGACGCCGAGAGCCTGCTCGCGACCGCGACCGTCGCCGCGGCGATGTCCACAGAGGCGCTGCTCGGCACGGACGTGGCCTTCTCAGCCGCCATCGCTGACGCACGGCCGCACCCGGGTCAGGCGCGCGTCGCGGCGCAGCTGCGGGCACTGTTGGCCGGTTCGGCGCTGATGCGCTCGCATCACGACCTGCCGCATAAGGTCCAGGACCCCTACTCGATCCGCTGCGTGCCCCAGGTTCATGGCGCCGTCGCTGATGCACTCGGCTACGTCCGCGGCGTGCTGGAGATCGAGGTCAACTCGGCCACCGACAACCCGTTGGTGTTTCCCGATGGCGCGGATGTTGACCCTGCTGCAGCCGCCACCGGCGGCGGTCGGGTGATCTCGGGCGGCAACTTCCACGGCCAGCCCATCGCGTTCGCTCTGGACATGCTCGCCATTGCCGTGGCCGAGATCGGCTCGATCAGCGAGCGGCGCATCGCGCAGCTGATTGATGGCCGCTCGTCCGGCCTGCCGCCGTTCCTGGTCGAACACGCCGGTCTCAATAGCGGCCTGATGCTCTTCCAGTACACGGCTGCTGCGCTGGTGTCGGAGAACAAGGTGCTGGCCCATCCCGCGTCGGTCGATTCGATACCCACCTCAGCCGATCAGGAGGACCACGTCTCAATGGGCCCCATTGCCGCGCGCAAGGCGCGCGACGTCGTGCGCAACGCGTCGACCGTGGTCGCGCTGGAGCTCCTGTGCGCGGCGCAAGGCCTGGATTTCCGGTGCTCTGCCGAGCTGACGCCGGGGCTGGGTGTCGCGGCGGCGCATCGCCTCGTCCGCGAGCGGGTCGCTCATCTCGAGACCGATCGCGACCCGCAGCCAGACATCGCTGCGGCGCAGGCGTTGGTCAGCACCGGCGCAATCTCGGCGCTCGTCGCGCACGATGCGTAGGCATGCGCGGCTTGCCGCCGGCGCAGCCCTCGTGGCCTTGCTTGTGGCGGCGTGTGGCACCGATCTCGTCGACTCGGCCAAGCTCGAGCAGACGATCAAGGACGGCATCGAGGCCTCGACCGATTTCACGGTCACCAATGTCGACTGCCCGCAGGACCGCGTGTTCAAGCTGGGTGACGTCTTCACATGCAAGGCGCAGATCAGCGACGGGCGCACGCTGATCGTGAAGGTCACGAACGAAACCGGCGGCGGCAACCTGAGGTACGAAGTGACCGGCGTCGAGTGAGTCCAGAGCGCATCGTCGATGTCGCCGATGACGCCACATTTGGCCTGGTGCCGCCCTGCGCCGATCCGCGTTTCGATCACCGCACGTGCGACTACTGGGAGGACGCGGATCGCGGTTCCAAGGCCAGCCGCCCATCGCTGCTGGAAGTTGTGCCATTTGGGCGACGCACGACCCCTGCGGCGCTGAGCGACAACCCCTTTGCGCCGCCACCCCGTGAGCCCGCGCTCAACCCCTTTGCGGCGGACGGCGATGACGAGCCGCTCGACAACCCCTTCGCGCCGCGTGTTACCCGCGAACGCCCCTTGCGCGAGGGCGTGCCGCGCAAACTGGCGCTGCTCGACCGCGGCCGCGGCGTGTTCGGCTCGTACGCCAAGGTCCTGCTCAGCGACGAGGAGCCCGCCGCGTACTGCCAGTTCGGGCCGCTGTCTGCTTACCCGCGCGCCAGCCGGCTACGCGAGCTGTATCCGCAGCTGCCGCAGTCGCCGCTCCCCGCCGTGATCACGTGCATCGCCACAACGGCCGACGCACGCCGCGCCGGCCATGCCAAGCGGCTGGTCGAAGAGGTGTGCCGCGATCTCGCGTCGCGCGGCTTTGCGGCGGTCGAGACCTACCCGGACCTGACGCTCATCGAGAACTCACAGAGTGCCGCGAGGCCGCAGTTCTGGCACGACCTGGGCTTTGCCACGGCCGTCGACGATGAGCGCTACCCGGTGCTGCGCCGCGAGCTCTAGATCAGCCGTATGAGGACGATACTGCGCACGTGGCGATAGCAAGAAAACGCGTCATCCGGGCGCCGCGCGGCAACAAGCTCAGCACCAAGGGCTGGGTCCAGGAAGCCGCGTTGCGGATGCTCATGAACAACCTCGACCCAGAGGTGGCCGAGCGGCCGGACGACCTCGTGGTCTACGGCGGCGCGGGCAAAGCGGCTCGTTCCTGGGAAGCGTTCGACGCCATCGTGCGCGAGCTGCGCCGGCTCGAGGACGATGAGACGTTGCTCGTCCAGTCGGGCAAGCCGGTTGGCGTGTTCCGCACACACGAATGGGCGCCGCGCGTCCTGATCGCGAATTCCAATCTCGTGGGCAAGTGGGCCAACTGGGACACGTTCCGCGAGCTGGAGCGCGCCGGTCTGACGATGTACGGCCAGATGACCGCGGGTTCGTGGATCTACATCGGGACGCAGGGCATCCTCCAGGGGACGTATGAGACTTTCGCGGAGCTGGCGCGGCAGCACTTTGGCGGCACGCTCCGCGGTCGAGTCGTGCTCACCGCGGGCCTGGGCGGCATGGGTGGCGCTCAACCTCTGGCGGTGACGATGAACGAGGGCGTGGCGCTGGTGATCGAGGCTGACGAGCCAACCGCCCGGCGCCGGCTCGACCTGGGTTATGTCGATCGGATGTCGTACGACCTCGACGAGGCACTCGGGTGGGCGCGTGCAGCCGCTGCGGCCGGCCGCGCTGAATCGATTGCGCTTATCGGCAATGCGGCGGTGGTCGAACCTGAGCTCGTTCGCCGTGGCGAGCGCTTCGACGCAGTGACCGATCAGACCTCCGCCCACGACGCCCTGAACGGGTACATCCCTGCAGGCCTGGACTACCGCGATGCCACGGCGCTGGCCAAACGCGATCCGGCCAAACGCATCGCCGAGGCGATGGAGTCGATGGCGATCCAGGTGCGGGCAATGCTCGACCTGCAGAAGGCAGGGGCCGTCACGTTCGACTACGGCAATAACATCCGCGCCCAAGCGCAGACGGCGGGTGTCGCCAACGCCTTCGACTTTCCAGGGTTCGTGCCGGCATTCATCAGGCCGCTATTCACTGAAGGGAAGGGGCCGTTCCGGTGGGTCGCGCTGTCGGGCGATCCGGCCGACATCAAGCGCACCGATGACGCGATCCTGGAGCTATTCCCGGAGGACGACGCCCTGCGGCGCTGGATCACCATGGCCCAGGAGCGCGTCCCGTTCCAGGGTCTGCCGGCGCGCATCTGTTGGCTGGGGTACGGCGAGCGCGCCAAAGCCGGACTGCGCTTCAACGATCTCGTTGCGTTGGGCGAGATCAGCGCGCCCATCGTCATCGGCCGCGACCACCTGGACGCTGGTTCAGTGGCGAGTCCCAACCGCGAGACCGAAGGGATGCGCGATGGTTCCGACGCGATCGCCGATTGGCCGCTGCTCAACGCGCTCGTCAACACGGCCGCCGGCGCGAGTTGGGTGTCAATTCACCACGGTGGCGGTACCGGCATCGGCTATTCACAGCACGCCGGCATGGTTGTCGTCGCGGACGGCACCTCCCTCGCCGCGCAGAAGCTGGAGCGGGTGCTTACGACCGACCCGGGCATGGGCGTGATCCGCCACGCAGATGCCGGCTATGAACGCGCAATTGAGGTCGCCCGGGAGCGCGGTGTACGCATCCCAATGAACGAGGGCTGAAGCCAAGCCCCTACGGGATGAGCGTCGACTCCTCGACGTTGATCATCCGCGCGTACAGCACCTGCTCGTTGATCTCGAGGTTGTTGATCAGCGACAGCGCGCAGACGATGGCGCGGCCGACCAGCTCGTCCGCTGTCTCGCCGAATTGGACTTCGAGCAATACGTTGTCAGCGCGTTCGTCATTGCTGACGCTGTCGGGATCCTGCCACGTGCCCTCAGCCGCGAGCTCCGTCGAGGCGCGCATGAAGTCGAGCGCCTCAGCCTTGGCGCGCGGCACGGCCATCGTCAGCAGCTCTTGCTGAACGCGCTCGAGCCGCGTTCCGGTTGAGTCATCGCCAAATAGCAA
Organism: Chloroflexota bacterium; assembly: GCA_030271555.1. Taxonomy (GTDB): domain Bacteria; phylum Chloroflexota; class Limnocylindria; order Limnocylindrales; family CSP1-4; genus JALYGJ01. The sequence continues at coordinate 8,276 of JARXKQ010000009.1, forward strand.
AGCGAACAACACATCTTTGGCGTGGGTCAGGCGCTCCTCGCCGCGGGCCGTTCGATGGGCTGGGTGCAGCAGCGCCGTGCCCTTGTCGGGCACGTCATCGCGCAGGTAGCCCTCCTCTATGAGGTGCTCGCGCGATTCGCCGGTGTTGCGGACGACGAACTGCTCAACCCCGGCGTGGTCAAGGGCGAGACCGCGCACACGAGCGACCCGTTGCTCGCGCAATAGGGCGGTCGCGGCTGCGTCGCGATCGAGATCTTCGAACCCGTGGCGCGACAGCGTGAGCCGTACTAGCTCGTCGATCAGCCATTCGCGATCGCGTCCGGCCAATTCGCTGCGCAGCCGCCGTTCGAACTCCGGCGAAAGAACACGCGCGATGGCGCGTGCGACATCGTCGATCGTTCCCATCGGCGAGAGATTAGCCGTCAGGTGGCGGAGGTCGCCCCGGTCATCGGGCGATTCGCACCTGGGCCGGTGCGGCCGGCTTGGGCTCTGCCGCGATCGCCCGACCAAGGGTCATGAGTGCGTGGCCGACGATGGCGCGTGGGCCGCGGCGCTTGCTCTGCGGGCTCCGCCCATATGGCTTGGCCCATGACGGCTTGCCGGTCGCGTTGTGCTCGATCTCGCCCGCTTCGTAGTAGATGTCGTTCAGCAGCATTGCGGTGCTCCTATTCACTCGTGATGGTGACTCGGCTGCCGTCGCTGTCGGTGACGTCGAGGATGGCTCCCCGAGCACCGGACGCGACTGCGCCGCGAATTCGGTCGGAGTCCTGGTCGGACAGGCCGGGCAGGAAGTTGCTCGCCCAGCCGGCGATGTTGATCGGGACACGCAGGTTGACCACCTGCTTGCCGCCGTCGGTGACTTCGATGCGGAGGTGGGTCGACTTCTTCGCCTCCGCCGGTGCGGCCGCTGCGGCTGCGCCTGTCTGGGCAGGTTCGGTGTCGCGCGCGTTGAGCGCGGACAGGATCTCATCAGCCTCTTGTGCGCTGAGCTTGCCCTCAGCAACGAGGCCCAGGATCTTGGCGATGTCAGCCACGGGAGCCCGCTCCTTCCAGGCGGCGCTGTGCCTCTTCGATGTCGATCTCGCCGCGCTCCAGCGCCTGCAGGATCTCGAGCGAGTTGGGCTGCGGCGGCGCGAAGGGCTGGTCCCTGACGCCGCGCTCGCCGCCCACGCTCATGACATGCAGGTCGCCCGACAGGGAGCGGAAGCGCAGTCGCGCGGCACCGTCGCCCACGACGCGCTGCTTCAAGCCGCCACCCAGGTCGATGCCCTTCCTGAACTCGACCGTGAGGCCGGTGGTCGACTCGATGTCGACGTCGCCGCTGACCGTCTCGATCGTGTGCAGCGCGCCGGTATCGAACCCGCCGCGCACCTGGGCGTCGCCGCTCACGGTCCGCAGCTGCATCGCGCGCAGATTGGGCGCAGTGATCTCGAGGTCGCCCGACGTCGTGCCGGCGCGCGGCTCGACGAGTTGAGTGCCTTCCAGGCGAACGTCGCCTGACACGCTCGTCAGCGAGATGCGACCGCCGACTCGCTCGAGCGCGACATCGCCCGAAACCGTCTTGTAGCTCTGCTCGCCGACGAGGCCGGTGGCCTGGATGTCGGCGCTGACCGCGGTGATGTCGACGCGGGCGCCGCGCGGCAGGGTGATGTCGAACTCAACGTCAGCGCGGCCGCGACCCCAACCGAAGAAGGGGCCCTTCTGTTCAATAGCGATCGCGAGCATGCCCTCGGCCTTGCGAACCGCGATCGGCAACCATTCCTGGCGGCCGCGGCTCGACCGGGCAACGACGACGGCCTCGTCTGTGTCGGTGCCGCGAACGCGGATGTCGCCCGAAATGTTGTTAAGGCTGAATGAGCCCGACCGGCCGATGGGGTGACGGATCTCAGCCGGATCGGTGAATTGCTGGTCGGTCATCTACGGGTTCTCCTCAGCCTCGCCGCGCAGGGCGGCGGCAGCCTGTTCGGCGGTCAACTCGTGCTTCGCCAGGCGCTCGAGGACTGAGCGGCGCATGGCGGGGTCGACCTGCGGCTCAGCCGGGGCAGTGGCCTCAGCGGGAGCGGCCGGGCCATCGCCCAGGCTCAGCGCCCGCAGCAGCGTCTCGACGCGGCCGCGGACCGTTGGATACGACAAGCCCAGCTCGCGCTCCAGCTCTCGCAGGTTGCCGCGCGACCGCAGGAACGACTCGAGCAGCGCCATCTGGCCGCGGTCAAGGCGGGCAAAACGGCCCACGTTGAACTCGCCCTCGATCGTCGTGCCGCACGTGTTGCAGTGCAGCCGGGTGACCTGCAAGCGGCTCTCGCAGACGGGGCAATTGGAGATCACTTCTCGTTCCATGGCGCGCAATGTAGATACTGACTTTCGCTTTGTCAAGTCCAATATCAATAAAGTGAAAGATACGTCTCACATCATCACCGAGCCACGCTCAAGCGGCGTGCTAACTAGACTCAGCACCAGATGGCTGGCCTCATCGAATGCGTCCCCAACTTCAGCGAGGGCCGTCGGCTCGATGTAGTCGACGCGATCGCGGGCCGCGTCCAGGCGACTGCAGGCGTGCACCTGCTCGATAGGACCTCCGACGCCGATCACAACCGGAGCGTGCTCACTTTTGCCGGGTCGGCCGACGCCGTGACCACGGCCATGGAGGGGGCGGTCGCGGAAGCAATCGCGCGCATCGACATGAACCGCCACGAGGGCCAGCACCCGCGTATCGGCGCGGTCGACGTGATCCCGTTCGTGCCGCTCGCCGGCACGACCATGGACGAGGCAATCGAATTGGCACGCGGCTTTGGGCGGCGCATCGCGGAGCACTTTGACCTACCCGTCTTCCTCTACGCCAAGGCCGCCCAGCGCTTAGATCGCGAAGTGCTTGCCGACATTCGCAAGCCGCAGTACGAGGGGCTGCGCGAGCTGATCGGCGAGCCGGGTAACGCGCCCGACTTTGGACCGGCGCGGCTCCATCCCACCGCGGGCGCGGTCGCGGTTGGCGCGCGGCCATTTCTCATCGCGTACAACATCAACCTCGAGACGCCCGACCTTGACCTCGCCAAGGGCATCGCGCGCCGTGTGCGCGAGCGGTCCGGCGGGTTGCCGCGCGTCCAGGCGCTGGGCCTGGAGCTGGCTGAGCTGGGCTGTGTCCAGGTGTCGATGAACCTGCTCGACTTCTCGGTTACACCCATGTGGCTGGCGTGGGAGACCGTGACCGAGCTGGCCTATCAGGAGGGCGTGGAGGCACGGGAGTCGGAGCTGATCGGCCTCGTACCGCTGGCGGCGCTGGTCGATGTTGCCGATCACGCCAACGTGCCGGCGGACCTGTCCGTCGAGACACGCATCACGCGCGCCGCAACCTGGCTCAAGGCGCGCGATTTCGAGCCGACGATGGCTCTCGAACTGCGCCTCGCGGCCGCCCAGGCGAAATGACCGTCGACCGACCCGGCCTGCTGGTCTTCAACGCGATGGAGGTGGCCACGCTGGCCGGGGGTTTACGGCGAGGGGCCGCGCAGGCGGACATCGGCCTGCTGATGGCGGCGAGTGCTGATCCTGCGGACGCGCCCGCAGTGGCGGCGTACCAGGGACGCATCGTCGCGACCGGCCGGCTGCCCGAGGTCGAGGCGCGGCTGAGTGAGCTCGGGGTGGCCGACTCGGCGATCGAGCGGATCGACGCGCAACGCGGCACCGTCACGCCCGGACTGATCGACCCGCACACTCATCTGCTCTTCGGCGGCACGCGCCACGCGGAAGTTGAGCTGCGCCAGCACGGCCATAGCTACCTTGAGATCCTGGCCGCAGGTGGCGGCATCCTCCAGACCGTGCGCATGACGCGCGCCGCATCCGATGACGAGCTGCTCGACGACGGCCGGCGCTGGTTGGGCGAGATGCTGAGCCATGGCGTCACGACCGCCGAAGTGAAATCCGGCTACGGGCTGGACACCCAGTCTGAGCTGCGCCTGCTGGCGCTCTACGGCCGGCTTGCCGCGGAAGGACCCGTCGAGCTTGTACCGACGTTCCTCGGCGCCCATGCCGTCGGCCCTGAGTTCCGCGACCGGCCTGACGCCGCCCACGCTTACATGGACAGCATCATCAGCGATCAGCTGCCCGCCGTCGCCGAGCAGGGCATTGCGCTGTCGGTCGACGTGTACTGCGAGCCAGGCGTTTTCGCCGTTGATGACGCGCGGCGCCTGCTGGTGCACGCCCGGGAGCTTGGTCTGCGGGCCAGGCTGCATGCCGACCAAATCAGCAGTGGCGGTGGGTCGGAGCTGGCGGCGGAGGTGGGTGCCCTGTCGGCCGATCACCTGGGCGCAGTTTCGGACGCTGGCATTGCTGCGCTGGCGAAGGCGGCGGCAAGCGGCCATCCGGTGGTTGCCACGCTGCTGCCCATATCGAGCTTCTACCTCGACGAAGCGGACTCCGCCCCGGCGCGACGGCTGATCGAGGCCGGCGTTCCGGTCGCCCTGGGGACCGACTTCAACCCGGGGACATCACCCGCGCCCAACGCCCAGCTGGCACTGGCCTTCGCCGTCCACCGGCTGCGCCTGTCGGCGGCAGAGGCGTTGGCGGCGCTGACGGTAAATGCCGCGGCAGCGCTGGGTATGGCGGAGAGCCACGGGTCGCTCGAACCTGGGATGAACGCCGACCTGGTCGTATGGCAGCCGGAGTCGCACGCGCTGCTGCCCTATTGGCTGGGGGCGAACCTCGTGCGCACCGTCATCAAGGCCGGCCGCGTCGTCTACGCCGCATAAGCCAGGGGACGCGCGCCTAGCCGCGCTGGCGCGACTCGAGCAGGACGACCGTCGTCTCGGTGGGGAGCGACGACGCGGAAGCCGTGAGCTTGG
>JARXKQ010000010.1 GCA_030271555.1 Chloroflexota bacterium
CTGAGCCGAAAGGCAGCGGAGCCCGGGGACTGGGCGAGCGTCCAGTTGGAGGCGCGCGGCATCAACGATCCGCTCGTCCTGGCAGCGATGCGCGCCGTGCCGCGCGACAGATTTGTGCCGCCAGAATTGGTGCGTCAGGCCTACGACGATGGGGCGCTGCCCATCGGCCACGGCCAGACCATCTCGCAGCCCTACATCGTCGCCCGCATGACCCAGGCGCTGGGGCTGACTAACTGGCCGCACAACCACGACGGGGCGCGGCCCAAGGTGCTCGATGTGGGCACCGGCTCGGGCTATCACGCAGCAATCCTCGCGGCACTTGGCGCGGAAGTCGTGAGCGTCGAGCTCGAGGCGGAGCTGGCGGACCGCGCCCGTCTGCGGTTGATCGGCCTTGGCTACGACGTAAAGGTCGTTGCAGGTGACGGCAGCAAGGGCGTCCCAGAAGAGGCGCCGTTTGCCGCGATCGTGGTCGCCGCCGCGGCTCCAAGCGTGCCGGTGCCGCTGGTTGAACAGCTGCTGCAGGACGGGGTGCTGGTGATCCCAATAGGCAGCCGGTCGGAGCAGGTCCTGACGCTGATCCGGCCCGCGCCAGACGGCTTTGTGAGCGAGCCGCTCGAAGCCGCGGTGTTCGTGCCGCTGCTGGGCGAGCATGGCTTCGGCAGCCGCTGATATGCTCGAAAGCCTGTGACCCACGTCTTCATTTCGCCCCACCCTGACGACATCGCGTTGTCATGCGGCGGCCTCGTCGCCAGTCTGCGCGAGCTTGGTCAGAGCGTGACCATCCTGACCGTCTATTCGGGTGATTCAGGAGAGTCGGACGGGGCCGACCACCAGCGCCGGGCCTTGGGCTTCGGCACGAAGGCCAACCACCCGCTGACGGAGGCCTTCCGGCGGACGAACATCGGGGCCGACTATTCCGTCTCAGCCGATCCGGCCAAGAGTCCGCCCTGGCTGGCGGACGCGGATCGCCTCGAGATCACCCAGCAGCGCGCCAACACGTCCGCCCGCCAGTTCTGGCAGCGCGCAGCGTGGACGCGGTCGGCCAATATCACCAACGTCGAGACCGACGCGCGGCCAATTGCCGACTCGATCGGCGGCCAGGGCTCACTTGCGCGAATCGACTACAAGGCCGCGGACACGGCCGCGATGCGGCGCATCGAGGACGAGCGTTACGCGTACTTCGCGGAGGCGAGCGTCATCTTCCTCGATCTGGCTGACGCGGCTTCGCGCGGCTACGAGGGTGATGGCGAGCTGTTGGGCGCGCCGCGCGACGACGATCCGGCGCCGTTCGACCTGCTGCGCTCGGAGATCGTGCGGCTGGAGCCGCAGATGGTCTATTTCCCGCTGGCGATTGGCGGCCACGTCGATCATCAACTTTGTCGTGACGTTGGCGTATCTCTGCTCGGCGAGGGCCGGCGCTGGGTCATGCCCGGTCCCGGGTTCGTGGGCGCCCTGTCTTTCTACGAGGACTTCCCGTACGCCTGGTGGAGTGAGGGTGACAGCGCCCGGGCGGACGCCGTCGCTTTGGATCTGCCGACCGGCGTCAACGTCGAGGCGCAGTACAGCGACATCTCCGACGTGCTTGCCCGCAAGGCCGCCGGCATCCGCGTCTACGCGAGCCAGCTGCCGCGGCTCTTCGAGTCAGACCAGTCGATGCTCGACGACCTCTATGGCTTCCACGCGCGGGTCGCGCTGGCCGGCGGCGTCAACGGCTACGCCGAGCGTTACTGGGCGACCGTCAAGCCTTAGGTTCACCGCGGCCCGTCAGGCCGCGGTGAGGGTCGTGCCGCTGCGCCGGGCGACGGCGGCGGCGCCTTCCTCGTAGATGCGCGTAACGGCGGCGACCATCGAATCGATCGAGAAGTTGGCGACCACATAGTCGTGCCCGGCGCGGGCGAGTGTGTCGGCCAGCGGGTGATCGGTCAGTAGCAGCGCGATCGCGCCGCCCAGCGCGGCCGGGTCGTGCGGTGGGACCAGCAGACCGGTCTTGCCGCTCTCGATCATCTCGGGCACTCCCCCGACTGCGGTCGCGACCACCGGCCGGCGCAGCGCGGCGGCTTCAAGGATCGCCAGGCCCTGCGCCTCGCGATATGAGGGCAGCACGGCCACATCAAGCGCGGCGGTCACGTTGGGCACGTCGTCGCGCAATCCGGTGAACAGCACCTTGGCGCCGGGGCGTGCCTTGCGCGTACCCACGCAGTGATCGCCGCTGCACCGCTCGCCCAGCAGGTTGAGCGATTCAGCCTGCGCCTCGAGCAGGTCGCGTTGCGAGCCCTCGCCAACGATCAGGAGGCGCGCCTCCGGCACCTTGGCGAGCACCAACGGCCACGCCTCGAGCAGGGTCGCGTGGCCCTTCTCCGGTTCGAGCCGGGCGACGACGCCAACCAGCGGCGTGCCCTCCGGGAAGCCGTACTCCTCCGGGAGCGTGCAGCACGCCTCGGTCTGGCTGTACTTTTGGAGATCGACGCCGTTGTAGACGAGCTCTACGGGCGCGCCCGTCCGACCCTCCGCTTCGATCTTGGCCACGATCGCCTTGCTCACCGCGATGAGCTTGTCCATCGACGGCGTCAGGCGGCGCATAAGCGCCTTGTCGGCGTCGCTGCGAATGCGGCTCGAGTGGACAGTGGCAACGATGTACGGCCGCGGCAGGCCAACATCCGCGAGGGCCAGCGCGGCGCGCGTGCCAATCACCTCGGCGCGATACATGTGGTTGTGGACGATGTCCGGCACGCGGCGCTGGAAGAGGTCGAGCACGGCGGCCTCAGCAGCAACGTCCTCTGGCTCGTCAATGACGTGCGTCGTCACCCCGGCCGCTCGCAGCCGCCGCACGGCCGGACCGTCACTCAGCGATATGACCTCGACGTGGAAGCGCGTCTCGTCCAGGTGCGTGACCAGGTTCTGGGCGCTGACCTGCGCGCCCCCGCCGCCGCCGTTGGCCAGGACCTGGGTGACCATTGCGCGACCGTTCATGGCCGCGTCACCAGCAGCCGCGCGATGGGCTCGTCGACGGCGCCCCATTCGTACTTGTAACGCTCGTTGCCGCGCAGGTAGTCGAACCGCCGCCGACCGGCTGCCAGGCGGTTCTGGAAGTACATGGCCGTGCCGCTGATGCCGGGCGACGCCTCCGCGGCGGACGGATCCATGCCCGCGTTGTAGAGGAACACGGTCGCGCCGTCATCGAAGGCGAGCGCCGCAAAGATGAGCCGCGTGCCGCAGCGCACGAGCGCGACGTGGAGCTGGCCGCCGCCCGACTCGTTGCGCTCAAGCTCCGCCAACCGATGGACGAAACGCCGGCTGCGCTCGCCACCCGGGTTGTTGGGGAACAGGCCGTCCTCGCCAAAGCGCATGCGATGCAGCGCGATGAAGGCATCGACCGCCGCGGTCGTGGGTGACTCGATCTCGATCGTGAGTGAGCCGACAGCTTCGGCGCGGCGGATCTTGCGCCGGATCTCGTGGCGCGCCTTCTTGTCGAGCGTCGCGAGGAACTCGTCCCAATCGCCCGACAGTGACGTGACGACCGGACAGACGTCTTCATGCTCGCGCACGACGCGCCAACCAGGTTGCGCGGTAAGCGCCGCCTGCAGCGCGTCCATGGCGGGATCAGTGGGGCGGAGGCGGCGCAAGTCGACCACATCCCAGGGTGTGGTCCCGTGGGTCGGGTCGGGCGGGCTGGCCAGGGCATGCGCGGTGGCAACGGCAGCAGCGGGAAGATCGGCCGGGTCCGCCAGGACGCTGGCGTAGTCAGCGTGGTACGAGGCGCCAAAGAAAATGCCCTTCGCCTCGCCCGGCACCTGGGTTCCGGTCGCCTCGTGCGGCCTGACCGACGTGCGGCTCGCAGCGTCGTCGGGCTCGACCTCGTGGCGATGCATCAGCGGCACGATCGCGCGCACCGCGCTCCAGTCGATCTGTTCTGGCGACTGCGCCGGGACGCAGACGAGGTACTGCTCGTGAGCGGTGTCGCCGTACGCGTCCCACCAGGCGCGATGAAACGTCCAACGCGAGAAAGGCGTGGGCGAATGGGTGCGCGAAATCAGCCGGTCCCAGGTCGTGCGCGGGATGTCGCCAAACGCGACCTGGCGCGCTTCGAGGGCGGCGCCTAACGCCGTCAGAGCGTCGTGGGGGTTGGTCGAGGTTGCCAATTCGATCTTTAGTCCGCTCGGCAGACTAGCACCGCTTTTCTTACGTCGCGGTCGACGGACTCGGACGGCGCGCCACACGGCGATGGACGAGCGGGATACGTGCCAAATCGATCAGGACGCGCAGCGCCAGACCGGGGCGAACTCGCAATCGCGAGCCGCGCTTGTCGGACCACTGGACGGGCACGTTGGCAATTGAGTAACCGCGGCGTCGAGCGAGGTGGATCACCTCAGCGTCGAACACGATGCTGGACAAGCGCTGCTGCGCGAACAGGTCGCGCGCGACCTCGCGCCTGAAGCCCTTGAAGCCGCACTGCGTGTCCGGCACGGGTCCGGTGACCCAAAGTGCAGCGAGCCAATGGAAGAAACGGCCGATCAACCGCCGATGGAACGGCTGACTCCGGCGACGGTCAGTCCCATCGGGCTGGACGCGGCTACCGAGGGCGATGTCATGTTTTGCCAAAGCCTCGGTCAGCAGCGGTAGCTGGTCGGGCGGGGTGGCCAGGTCGGCGTCGGCGAAGCAGACGTAATCGCCGCTCGCCTCGAGCATGCCCGCTTTTACTGCCGCTCCCTTACCTTCGTGAGCGCGCTTGATCAGCCGCAGTTGGGGCGTGTGGCCGGGCGCGGATTCGGGTCGTGCGGCGACCATCTGGGCCGTAGCGTCGGTCGAGCCGTCGTCGACCACGAGGATGTCGATCGGCCCGAGCTCAGTCGCCGAACGGGCGCCCTCGCGTGCCGGGCCGCCACGGCGGAGATAGCCAAAAAGCTCGTCCAGCGCCGACCCGATGCGTGCCGCTTCGTTGTAGGCCGGCAATACGAGAGTGACGCTAGGCGGCGGCGACTGTGGGCTGTCGGCCATCGCTGGCATGGTATTCGGCGCCATTGGACCCCGGGACGCGCTGCGACGAGCGCGCTGAGCGCAGCGGCCAGCACGCGGCAAGGATGGCAAAGCCGCCCAACCACAGGGCAGGGAGCGCCAGCGCGGCCGCGACCGGCACGGTCCAGCGCGCGTCGCGCCGCGCGCCCCAGATCACAATCAGCGCCGCGACCGGCAGCCGCAGCATCAACGGAATGGGCAAGGCCGGCCACGGGGGCGGTGTGGCGGCGCTGTCGCGCAGCATCTCCAGCCACCCGACCCATTGACTGGGCAGGAACGCGAAAGTAACCGCCACGATCAACACGGTCGCTCCCAGCGCAATCGCGAGCGACCGCCACTCGCGTCGCGCGGCAAACCAAAGCAGGCCAATGCCCGGCGTGACCTTGGTCAGCAGCACGAACGACCACGCTGCCGGATAGCGCATGCCCAGCACGATGGCCGCAGCAAGCAGCAGGTGGATGTTGCCGTGATACAGGTCCAGCGCGACGGGCGGAAAGGCGATCAGGATGAGCATCTGGCGCTGGCGCAGCCAGGCGAGCGTCGTGACGAGGAGCACGTACCAGCCGGTCGCGAAGACCGGGAAGGGCAAAGCGGTAAACGGCGCAAGAACGAGCGCGATGGGCGGCGAGTAGGCGAAGAAGCCCAGGTCGCCAACGTTGCCGTGATAGGGCGCCGTGAGGTTGACCGTCCAGTAGGCGACGATGTCGAAGCCGACCGAACCCTTCACGCCCGAGCTTATGAAGAAGATGTAGCCCGCGAAGATCAGCCCGATGACCACGGCCGAATGCAGCAGCAGACGCGGTCTGGCAGGCGGGGCGAGGAAACGGGCCATTCGCCGCACGGTAGCCGCGCATTCGCACGCGCAGGGATGACTCGTTCGTACCCATAAGCGGCTCCCGGTAGCCCATTGGTACGGGGCCGTGGGCCGCAAGGCCGTTGCTAGGCTGCACCGTGGTCATGATCGCTCTAGGACTGTTTGCTGTTGCGCTCCTGGTAAGAGTGGCGGTCGGCGCTGCCTTCCCGGGCCCCGCCTACCCAGACTCGTACTACTACTTCGCCGTCGCCCAGCAGTTCGCTGCCGGCCACGGCTTCACGATCGACTACATCTGGAACTTCGTCGACGTGGGCGGGAAGCTGCCCGCCTTTCCGACTCTGCCCATTCCAGCCAACGGCCACTGGATGCCCCTCGCGATGCTGGTCCAGGTGCCGTTCATCTGGCTGCTGGGCGCTGGTGCGCTGGCCAGCCAGTTGCCGATGTGGCTCATCGGGGCGGCGGCTGCGCCGCTCACCTTCTGGATTGCGCGCGATGCCGGCCTCGAGCCGCGCCTCGCAGTGGCCGCTGGTCTGCTCGCCGCGGTGCCTGGCGGACTTACCCCGTTCTTTGGCCAGCCGGACAACTTCGGGCTCTTCATGACCCTGGGCGCGCTGGCGCTGTGGCTGTGCGCCCGCGGCTTGCGCGGCGACCGGCGCGCGTTTCTGCTGGGCGGCGCTGTCGTTGGACTTGCCGCCCTGGCGCGCAACGACGGCGTGCTGCTTGGCGTCCCGTTCGCGCTGGCATTCGTGTGGGAGCTGGTGCGCCGAAAGGGCAGTGCGCGGGTGATCGGCTGGGCCGCGGCCATCGGCTGCGTTGGGCTCTTCGCCCTCTTCTACGCGCCGTGGCTGTATCGCCAGCTGCACGTCTTCGGCAGCATCGCCCCATCGGCGGCCAACGGCCGGATCCTGTGGATCAGCGACTACGGCCAGCTCTTCAGCGTCTCGACACCGGCCACGCCGGCGACGCTGCTCGCCAACGGCGTGGGGCCGTTCCTCGTCTCGCGGCTAAGCGGTTTCTTGAGCGCGCTGGGCCAGTTCGCGCTCCTCCCGCTCGTCGTCGTCCTGGCGCCGTTCGCGCTGATTGGGGCGTGGGTCCGCCGGCGCGACGCGTGGTTTGTCCCAGCGCTCGCGTACGCGGTCATCCTGTTCGCCGCGAGCGGCCTGGTGTTCGCGGTGCACGTTCCCTACGGCACGTTCATCCATTCCGCGGTGGCGCTGCTAGCGCATACGTTCGTGCTCGTCGTTATCGGCGTTGCGGCCGCGGTGCGCTGGGTGGCCGCGCGGCGTACTTCGTGGGACGCCGGGCGGGCAACGACGCGCTTCGCCTACGGGGCCGTTGCTGTCGCGGTGATTGGTGCGGTATTCCAGTCATCGATAACCATCGGCGATTGGTCCGTGGCACGATCCGTCGAATCGCGCCTCGCGGCGGCGCTCGCATCCACGCCGGCCACGGACCGCGTCATGTCCGGCGATAGCGGTGCTTACCGTTACCTGTCGGGCCATCCCGGCATCATCTCGCCCAACGACGATTTGACGACCATCGAAATGACGATGCGCGGCTATGACGTGCGCTGGCTCGTCCTCGAGGCAGGCTCCATCGTGCCCGCACTGGTGCCGGTCCTCGAGGGAACGGTCCATCCAGCATGGCTCTCGGCACCGGTGGTGGTCGTGCCCACCGACACAGCCGCTCCAGTCGCTTCCACTGCCCCCGTCCTGCCGACTGGCGTTGCGGGCGCGGTTTATGCCGTTTGCCTCACGCCACAAGACACGCGGTGCACGCCATGACCGCGACCATGCCGACGCTCACCGGTGCGGCGCACTACGTGCACGTCTGGCGCCGTCCGCTGGTGGCCACCGCCACGACCTTCGCCGCGTTCTACGGCGTCGCACTCGCCGTTGGTCTCGTAGTGATCGCGCTGGTGCGCGACCCACTCAGCGAGGGCACGAGCTACTACGTGGATGTGGCGCGCAACCTGGTCAGCGGCCGCGGCCTGGTGATCGATGCGATCTGGAGCTACGCCACTCCACCCATGACGCTGCCGCGCCCGGCCTTCGAGCTGTGGCAACCGCTGACATCGTTCGTTGCCGCCGTCCCGATGGCCGTGCTGGGCCAGTCGTTCAACGCTGCTCAGCTGGGCTTCGTCTTCTTGGGCGCAACGCTCGCGCCGCTCGCCTGGCTCGTGGCGCGCGACACGACCCGCGCAATGAAGCTCGACGACCGCCGTTCGATGACCGTCGAACTGGGCGCAGCACTCCTGATCGCAATCTCGGCGCCGCTGCTGCTCGCAACGGGCGCGCCCGACTCGACCCTGCCGTTCGCCGTCCTGGGCGTTGCAGCGTGTGTCCTGATGCCGCGCGCCGCTGGGGGCGATCGCAAACACATCGTTGCGCTGGGGATAACGCTCGGGCTCGCCTACCTGACGCGAATGGAAGCCGTCTGGCTGGGGCTGGCTTTCGTGGTCGGCGGCCTGCTGGCGGGTAAGTCGGTCGTCCGCACCTTCGCCTATTCGGCGTCCGTGGCCGCGGTTGCGGTTCTGGTCGCGCTGCCGTGGTGGGCGCGCAACCTCGCCGTGTTCGGCACGCCGCTGCCGGGCCAGGTGACCGACAACATGTTCCTGACGCACAACGAGCAGATCTTCGCCTTTACAAATCCACCCACGCTCGGCAGTTTCCTGGCGCAGGGCCCGCTGGTCATCCTGGGCAACATCGCAGTTGCCATGTGGCACAACTCGGTTGAGGTCCTCGTCGTAAGCGCCGGCCCGGTCGCCGTCGTGGGTCTCGTTACGGTCGCGGCCGCGCTCGTCGGCCGTACCGCGCTGCCCAAACAAGGGCAGCTCGCCATGTTGCTCTTGAGCGGCGCCATCACCTTTGGCGCGACGAGCGTGCTGTTCCCCGTGGCCACGCTATGGGGAACCTTCGAGCATGCCGCGGGGCCGCTCCACGTCGGATTGATCGTCGCCGCCGTCGTCGGCATGGACGCTTTCGTCGCGCGCGTCCGCGCATGGCGGGCCTGGCCGCGCTCCAACTCGTGGCTCGCCCCGGCGGCGCTTGCGCTGGCCACGCTGCCCATCGTTTCGCTCGCCCTGGTCGGCGCCGCCCATGCAGCGCTGACCGATGCCGCGCGCATACAGAGCTTCACCGGGGTCCTGCCGACCGACCCCGGCCCCATCGTGACGGACCGTCCGGTCTGGCTCTCACGCTCACTTGGCCGGTCCGCGCTGGCCCTGCCGGACGAGTCACTCATCTCGATCGAACAGCTCGTGAAGGACTTCCATGCCGTCGCGATCATCGTTACCGAACCGCGTGGAAGCATGCCCAGCGCGCTCCAGACATCGCTCGCGCAGCAGTGCTTCGGGCAGGTCCTAGGCCCGGCCGTGCCGGACGGGTCGGCCATTTTCGTGGTCAAAGGGCCATGCAGATGAGCACGAATGAGCGCGACGTGGTGCGCGCAGGCACCACAAGTGAGGATGTGCCAGCGACCTATACTCGGAACTCGATGGAGAACGGCACCTTGGCCGCCAACCGCCGGGTGCAAGCCGAAGTGTCTCCCGCCCCGAGCTCGGAGTCTGATTTGCCCGTCGACGCTACCTCGCTCGACGCAGATCCGCGTATCGCCATGGCTTTGCTGAGCGCCCACGAACAGGAGCGCTCGCGTCTGGCCGAAGAGCTGCACGACGGACCGGCGCAGGCCTTCGCCAACGCGCTCTTCCAGACGCAGATCCTGGAGCGGGCGCTGCGCGAAGAGCCGGCCACTGCGGCGGCCGAGCTGGCCAGCCTGCGCACACTGCTCGAACGCGAGCTCGACACGCTGCGTGCCTACATCAACCAGCTGCGACCGTCGCTGGGCGAGGCCATCGGCCTGGACGACGCCTTGCGCGATGCCGCCAGCGCCATCAGCCAACGTTCCGGCTTCCTGGTCGAGCTGCGTCTCGAAGCACCCGGCACTCACCTGCACAGCGCCGCGCGCACGGTCGTGCTGCGCGTCGCGCAGGAGGCGCTACGCAATGTTGCCAAGCACGCGGCCGCCAGTCGGGCGTGGGTCCGCACTGCCGAGGAGGTCAATCCCGACGGTCGTCGAAGGTGGCTGCTCGAAGTCGGGGATGACGGCCGCGGCTTCGACTACGAGACAGTCGCGGCGAATCCCAACCGTCGTCACTTTGGTTTGCGTTTCATGCGTGAGCGGGCTGAGTTGCTCGGCTCGAGCCTGGTCATCGAATCCCACCACGCCGCCGGCACCGTCGTGCGGCTGACCATTGCCATCGAAGCGGAGAGGAACCCAGAATGAACGAAGCCGATTACAGCGGGCCTGACCGGAGGCGCGGCGGGCCAGACCGACGCAATCCTGAGCAGCGCACCAAGATCCTGCTCGTCGACGACCACGCGCTGTTCCGCATGGGCATGCGCCAGATCCTCGAGCGCGAGCCCGACTTCGACATCGTCGCCGAGGCCGAAGACGCGCGCGAAGCGTTCACCATGGCCGTCGAGCAAACGCCCGACATCGTCCTGCTGGACCTGTCGCTGCCCGCGCCGGGCGGCATCGAGACGACCCAGCGCATCAAGCGCGAAGTCCCCAGCGCAGGCATCATCGCCCTCGCCGTCGCCGAAGACGAGGACCAGCTGTTCGAAGCGATCAAGGCCGGCGCCGCGGCGTTCATCCTCAAGGACATCAACCCCGACGACCTGGTCACGATCATCCGCCGCGTTCGCGCCGGCGAGTACCTGATCAACGACAAGGTCTTCTCGCGGCCGTCGGTTGCGTCACGCGTCCTCAAGGAGTTTCGCGAGCTGGCCGTCTACGGCCAGGAAGCGGTACCCATCTTTGCGCCGCTGTCACCGCGCGAAGTCGAGATCCTCGACAACATCGCCAAAGGCATGACCAACAAGCAGGTTGCCTACGCGCTGACCATCTCCGAGCAAACAGTGAAGAACCACATGAGCTCGATCCTGCGCAAGCTGTCGGTCAACGACCGCACCCAGGCCGTGGTCTACGCGATGAAGCAGGGCTGGATCCGGATCCCCGAGGACTGAGGCCGGGCCATGGACCGGGTAATCATGGAAAGGACGCTGCCCCAGCTCGTCGATGAGCTCGCCGCGGATCAGGCCACGCTCGACCGCGAGCTGGCGGAGATCGAGCTGCTCCTGCGCCAGGCTGGGACTGAGGCCGAACGCCACGAGGCGCGTCGTGTTCAGGCCGAGGAGCGGGTTCGCGTGCTCGAGCGCGACGATCCCGACGGCGAGCTGCCTGACGCACGTTCTGCACTGATCACCCAGACGCGGCGCAGCACGCTGATGGAGGCCCAGCTCGACGTGCTGGGCGGCAAGCAGCGGGCGCTGCAGCGGTACCGGGACCGGTTGGCCCAGATCGTGCCGGTCATGCGCGAGGCGGGGCCAGGTAGCGGCGGCGGAACTGCGCGGCGCGAACGCGCCCCAAGCGAAGACCTTGCCGCGCAGGAGGAGCTGCGGCGCGACATCGCGCGTCAGATGCACGACGGCCCGGCACAGAGCATCGCCAACATCGCGCTCCAGGCGCAGGTCGTCCAGCGCCTCTTCGAGCGCCAGCCCAAGCAGGCCCAGGCAGAGCTGACCGAGCTCGTCCGGATGGTCGAGCACGCGCTCAACGCCACCAAGGAGTTCATCTTCGACGTCCGGCCCATGGTGCTCGACGACCTGGGGCTGGTGCCCACGTTGCGCCGCTCGTCGCTCGAGCGCGGCCGACGCGCCGGGATCGTCGTGCGCTTCGAATCCGGTGGGGCTGATCGCCGGCTCAAGTCGGATGTCGAGAGCGCCCTGTTTCGAGTCATCGATGACGCCATGGCGGGCTATCTGGCGGGCGCGCCCGCTGAGCTCACTGTGAAGCTTGACTGGACCGCTCAGAGCGTGACCGCCACCATCCATGCGAGCACTGCCGCGGCGACCCAGAGTGCCGCGACACAGGCTCGTGCGCTGGTTGCCGCCGCGCGCCACGAACGAACCATGCCCGCGGCGCTCGCGTCGATGATCCGCGAGCAGGAGCGGGATGAAACGATGCGCGCGACCGGACTGCCCGAAGATGCCTGGTTGGAGATCCAGATCCGCGCCGAGGCCGCCCAGCTCCTGGTGCAGCTGTCGCCCGACCGATCGACGCTCGAGGTGGTCGCGACAGTCGCTTAGGCCGTTGACGCGCCGCCAAGCTCCCTGTGTGAGCGCGAGACAGGCAGGACTCTTGGCGTACGCGGTTGGACTCTCGTCCCATTTCCGCACCTCCCCCGTGCGGGCATCGTTGCCCTTGTCCGTTCCTGTGGACTCATCCAATCGGAGGGCTTCATCAAATGGTCCAGTACCTGCTCAGCCTGATTAACCGCGACGAGCGCGGCCAGGGCCTGGCCGAGTACGCGTTGATCCTGGCGCTCATCGCCGTCCTGGCGATCGCCGCGGTCACGTTCCTCGGTGGTCAGATCAACAGCATCCTGTCGAACGTCGGTAACAAGATCTGATCTTGTTCGCCACGAGCGACAAGGAGGGCGCCGGCCGAAAGGCCGGCGCCTTTGTTTATGCCCTGACTCTTTTGCCCTACGATCGGCGGCGATGCACTCATCTGGGCGGCGCACCCACCGCCAGGTTGCTCGATCCCGTGGCCAGAGCCTGGCCGAGTACGCGCTGATCGTCGCGCTCATCGTCATCGTCGCGCTGGTCGCGCTGACCCTGTTCGGCACCCAGATCAACGACATCCTCTCGATCATCGCCAACCAGATCGACGGCGGCTAGCCCGGCGCATCAACCCCTCTAGGCCGGCGCGTCAGCGCACCAACTCGTGCGGCAGCTGCCTGCGTGACTCGGCAGCACTCCCAGACACGGAGTACCGCTTTCCTATTTCGAGCGCCTGACGGCTGGGCCAGAGTCGCCTCACATCGCGCCTATTGCGATGACCGCACTTATTCGAGGACCATTGACGTGAGAAACACAATTGGCCTTGTGCTGCGCCGCCGTGCGCAGGCTGGACAGGGACTCGCCGAGTACGCACTCATCCTGGCGCTGATTGCCGTCGCATCGATCGTCGCGGTGACGTTCATGGGCGGCTCGATCAACGCCATGCTCTCCTCGCTGGGCAACAGCATGTGATAGGGCGACCGTTCGCCCCGAGGAGCG
>JARXKQ010000011.1 GCA_030271555.1 Chloroflexota bacterium
GGCGCTGGCGCATTAGTAGAAGCCTAGTGGCGGGCTAGCGGCCGAAGCGGCGACTGCGCCGGGCGAACTCGGCCAGCGCGGCGTCCAAGGTGGTGGGCGCGAAGTCGGGCCAGAGCACGTCGGTGAAGTACAGCTCCG
This sequence comes from Chloroflexota bacterium, assembly GCA_030271555.1. Classification (GTDB taxonomy): domain Bacteria; phylum Chloroflexota; class Limnocylindria; order Limnocylindrales; family CSP1-4; genus JALYGJ01. Next base: position 139 of record JARXKQ010000011.1, read on the forward strand.
CGTAGGCCGCCTGCCAGATCAGGAAGTTGCTGATGCGCTGCTCGCCGCCGGTGCGGATGAGCAGGTCGAGGTCCGGTCCGTCGGCGGTGTAGAGGCGGGCACGAATGGCCTCCTCGTCGATCTCATCAGCGCGCAGGCCGTCGGCTACGGCGCGGCGCACGGCATCGACGATTTCTGAGCGGCCGGAGTAGTTGAACGCCACGTTCAAGGTCATGCGGTGGCCGGCTTCAGTCGCGGAAAGCGCGTCGGCCACCGAGGCGCGCGTCTGATCGGGCAACTCCTCGATGCGGCCCAAGATGCGCACGCGAACGCCCTGGCGCACGAGGTCGGGCGTCTCGCGCCTGATGGCCGCCTCGAGCAGTGCGAACAACGTCTGCACCTCGTCCTCATCGCGTGACCAGTTCTCGCGCGAGAAGGCGTAGATCGAGAGCGCCTCGATCCCCAGGTCAGCGCAGTGCTCGACGATGGGCCGAATTGCGTCGACACCGGCGGAGTGGCCCTCGCCCTCGGACATGCCGTGCAACCGCGCCCAGCGCCGATTGCCGTCCATGACGATCGCGACGTGGCGCGGCAGTGTCGCGACTGCGCCGTCTGCGACTGAGAGATCCGTGTCCGTCACGGAGGTCATCCGACCTCGAGGATCTCCTGTTCCTTGTGCTTGCCGACGCGGTCGACCTCGCCGGTCCAGCGGTCGGTCAGCTTCTGCAGCAGCTCCATCTCGCGTCGCTCTTCGTCGGTACCGATGTCGCCGTCCTTCAACGCTCGCTTGATCTCGTCAGCCACCTCGCGCCGGTGGTTGCGGATCTCGACCTTGGCCTCTTCCATGCGCCTGTGGACGAGCTTCACGAGGTCCTTGCGACGCTCTTCGGTGAGCGGCGGGATGTTGAGGCGTACCACGGTTCCGTCGACGTTGGGCGTGAGCCCAACTTCGCTCTTGAGGATGGCCTTCTCAATCGCGCCGAGAGCGCTGCGGTCCCACGGCTGAATCACGATGAGGTGCGCCTCCGGAACGCTGATGCTCGCCAGCTGGTTGAGCGGCGTCTGGGTGCCGTAGTACTCGACGCTGATGCGCTCAACCAGGGCTGTCGCGGCGCGGCCGGTCCTGATGGCGCCCATCTCGCGCTCGAGCGCGTCGACCGCGCGGTTCATGCGCGCATCTGCGTCGCGCCGGATGTCATCAACCATGTCGCCCACCATTGTCGATGATGGTGCCAATACTCCCGCCGAGAGCAGCGGTCCTGATGTGGCCCGGCTTGTTCATGTCAAAGACAACGATCGGCAGGTCGTTCTCCATGCACAGCGTGACCGCGGTCGAGTCGATGACCTGGAGCCGGTCGGCCAGCACCTGGGCGTAGTCGAGCCGCTCGTGGCGCACGGCATTTGGGTTCTTCAGCGGATCGCTGTCGTACACACCATCAACCTTCGTTGCCTTGAGCAGCACCTCGGCGCCAATCTCGACCGCCCGCAGTGCCGCGGCCGTATCCGTGGTGAAGTACGGATTGCCCGTGCCTGCGACGAGGATGATCACAAGCCCCTTCTCGAGGTGGTGGACGGCACGCCGGCGAATGTACGGCTCGCACACCTCGTTCATGGCGATGGCGCTCATGACGCGCGTGGGCACGTTGGCCTTCTCGAGGGCGTCCTGCAATGCCAGGCCGTTCATGACCGTGGCGAGCATGCCGATGTAGTCGCCCGTGGCGCGGTCCATGCCCTTCGCCGATGCGGCCAGGCCACGGAAGATGTTGCCGCCACCCACGACCACGCCCACCTGGACGCCCAGCGCGTGCACCTCCCGGACCTGCTGCGCGATGAAGGCGCACATGTCGGGATCAACGCCGTATGACCGCTGGCCAAGCAGCGCCTCACCGCTGATCTTGAGCAGGATCCGGCCGTAGCGAACGGCGCCCTTTGCGCCGGTCTTTGAGCTCGTCACCGGATCGGCGACGACTTCGCTCAAATGTCCTCTCCCAACTGATAGCGCACGAAGCGCCGTACGCGAATGTTCTCACCGATCTTGGCGATTGCGGCGGTGATCAGGTCACCCACCTTCTGATCGGTATCGCGGAACGGCTGCTCGTACAGCACGACCGACTGGAACCACTTCTTGAGCTGGCCCTCGATGATCTGGGGGCGGATGTTCTCCGGCTTCTTCTGGATGTCCTCGTCAGCGAGGAGCGCCGCCTTCTTGGCCTCCAGATCAGCGGCCGGGATCGAGTCGATGGTCGTGTAAGTGGGCGCGAGGCCAGCGACCTGCATCGCCAGGTCCCTGACGAGCTTCTGGAACTCCTCGTTGCGCGCCACGAAGTCAGTCTCGCTGTTGACTTCGATGAGCACGCCCAGCCGACCACCCGCATGGATGTAGCTGGCGATGGTGCCCTCGCGCGCGTCGCGCCCAGCCTTCTTCGCGGCAGTAGCCTGGCCGCGCTCGCGGATCAGCGCGACTGCCTTCTCGACGTCACCGTCCGTCTCGACGAGCGCGTTCTTGCACTCCATCATGCCGGCGCCAGTGCGCTCGCGCAGGTCCTTGACTGCTGCCGCTGAAATCATGTTCGCGGCCATCAGCTGGCCCCCTCCTCGTCCTCTTTCGCGACTACCTTGCCGCGGTCCTTGTCCTTTGCTGCAGCCGGGCGGCGCGTACCGGGTCGCGCGGCACCGGGTCGCGCGGCCCCCGCGCGGGCGGCCGGGCGCGCCGGAGCGGCACGGGCCGGCTCAGGCTCCTCCTCGGTCTCCTCGGTGGCCTCGATCGCTCGATCGGCCGGGAGAAGCTCTTCCTCCTCGGGCTCGGGCTCGAAGCTGAAGGTGCCGCCCGCAGCGAGTGCGGCGATCATCTCGTCGCTCGCCTCTTCGTGCTCCTCGACCGCGGCGACGGGCTCGTCGACCGGGCGCGCAGCGCGTTCGCGACCGCCTTCGACGGCGGCATCGGCAATGAGCGAGCACAGCAGGCGAATCGCGCGGATGGCATCGTCGTTGGCCGGGATGACGTAGTCGAGCATGTCCGGATCGACGTTGGTGTCGCCGGTGCCAATGACCGGGATTTCCAGCTTGCGTGCCTCGGTCACCGCGATGTGCTCGCGCTGCGGGTCGATGACGAACATCGCGCCCGGCAAGCGGCGCATCTTGCGGATGCCGCCCAGCGTCTTCTGGAGCTTGTTCATCTCGTCAGTGAGGACACTGGCTTCCTTCTTGGTCAGCCGGTCGAATTCGCCGTTCTGCTGGCGTGCCTCGAGCTGGTCGAGCAAGCCAAGGCGCTTGCGGATGGTCACGAAGTTGGTGAGCATGCCGCCCAGCCAGCGCTGGTTGACGTAGGGCATCTCGGACCGCGTGGCCTCTTCGGAGATCGGCTCCTGGGCCTGCTTCTTGGTGCCGACGAACAGGATCGTGTCACCCTGCGCCACGGTCTGGCGGACGAACTCAAGCGCAGCCTCAAGACCCTTCACGGTCTTGGCGAGATCGATGATGTGGATGCCGTTGCGCTCGGCAAAGATGTAGCGCTTCATCTTCGGGTTCCAGCGGCGAGTCTGGTGGCCGAAGTGCACGCCGGCCTCGAGCAGCTGGCGCATGGACACGTTGGGCATGGACACGGGGCTTGAGCCTCCTGGGGTTCCGGTTTTTCCTCCGCGCGTCTCTTGCCTTCGCGGCTCCGCAGACCGCTGGCGCTGTTTGCGCCGTGGGCACCCTGCGGGGAGCGACACGCGTGTGTGATGGCGCCGTTGCGGGCGCTTGCCGTCATAGCGGCTCGCGAAGTTTAGCCCAAGTCGCTGTCCGAGGCCCTTAGGCGGGCTCCAACGCGCGGAGATGACGCACCACCGACTGACCAGAGCGACGATCGACTACGACCAGGTCGACCCGCCTGCGCAGGCCAGTGGCGGCGGTCAGGGCGCGGCTTGCGCGGTACAGGTGCGCCACCTTGTCGCGATCGACGCGCTCCTCGGGCGTGCCGAATTGATTGCTAGTGGCGCTGCGCACCTCGACGAACACGAGCTCCGCCGGCGGACCGGGATCGATCGCCAGGATGTCGATCTCGTCGCGGCCGACTACCACGTTACGCCCCAGCAGCCGCCAGCCGCTCAGCGCGAGGTGGGCCGCTGCCTCCTCTTCAGCCTTGCGTCCCGCTTGTTGGCGCGCTGTCTTCACCTTGTCAGCGTGACGCGCACCACTTACCAGCGGCTTATCAGGCGAGGCCTAAGCGGAAATCGGCACCAACTCAGGCAAGGGTTGCGGCGGCAGCTCGTCGAGCAGGTCGAACGACGTCTGTTCGCCGGCCAAAACGCGCTGGGTCGTGATGAATGAGCGCCGGTGATGCGGCGTCACTCCCAGTGCCGCCATGCCGGCGCGGTGATCGGGCGTGGCGTAGCCCGCGTTGTGCTCCCAGCCGTAGCCCGGATAGCGGGCAGCGAGCTTGTGCATCAGCCGGTCGCGGGTCACCTTGGCGATGATCGATGCGCACGAGATGGCGTAGACGCGAGCGTCGCCATCGATGACCGCCTTGTACGGCCCGGCATGTTGCTCGAAGCCGCGGATGTGGCGGCCGTCGACGATCACGTAGTCATGCGCGCCGGCGCGTGTGATGGCGCGCTTCATGGCGAGGATCGTGGCGTAGTAGATGTTGAGTTGATCGATCTCGCGCACCGACGCCGCGCCGATGCCGATCGTCAGTGCCTGGCGGGCGATCTTGCGCGCGAGCCTGTCGCGTTGCGCCGCAGACAGCATCTTCGAGTCGCGCACACCGCTGATGAAACGCTTGTCGAGCGGCATGGCGAGCGCGCAGGCGACGACCGGACCGCACGAGGGCGCGACACCAACCTCATCGAGGCCGAGGATGATGCGATAACCGTGCTCGCGGTAGAGCTGGTTCTCGAGTCGCCGCGTCGGGTTGAACACCCCCATCGCGGCGAAGGTTACGCCGAAAGCGGGGCTAGGAAGGCCGGCGCTCGCGCAGGGATGCTGCCTTGCCGACGCGCTTGCGCAGGAAGTACAGCTGGGCGCGGCGGGCAACGCCGTGGCGCACGACCTCGATCTTTTCGATGCGCGGCGAGTGGACCTTGAACGTTCGCTCAACGCCAACGCCACTGCGGATGCTTCGAACGGTGATCGAGCGGCTGATGCCGCCGCCGCGCAGGCGCATGACGGTGCCCTCGAAGACCTGGATGCGCTCGCGATTGCCTTCACGGACACGGGCTGACACCTTCACCGTGTCGCCCGAGGCGAGCTCGGGCAGGTCGGTGCGCAGATGCTCTGCGGTTATCTCTTCGAGAAGGCTCATGGTGACGGTCTTAACTCTCTACGTAAGGGGCACGTGACTAGACGGCGCCAATCTGGTGGTCGGGTCGCGGAGTATACATTGCTAGTCGCTCGAGAGGTCCGGGCGGCGCGCCCTTGTCCGGGCACGCGCCTCGTCGCGCTTCCATTGCTCGATCTGCGCGTGATGACCGCTGACCAACACGTCGGGCACGCGCATCCCGTCGAACTCCGGCGGGCGCGTGTACTGCGGGTACTCCAGGCCGCCGGAGGAGAACGACTCCTCGAGCGGCGACAGCTCGTCGATGGCGCCGGGCAACAGGCGCAGCAGCGCATCGATCACGACCATTGCCGGCAGCTCGCCGCCACTCACGACGTAGTCACCGATCGAGATCTCGAGATCGACCATCGAGCGCACACGATGGTCAACGCCCTCGTAACGCGGGCACACGAAAAGCAGGTGCTCGCGCCCGGCCAGGTCACGCGCCAATTCCTGGCTGAACGGCACTCCCCCGGGATCGAGCAGGATCTTGGTTGTGCGGGGGCCGGCCAGCGCCGCAAGCCCAGCCGCGATGGGCTCGGGGCGCATGATCATGCCCACGCCGCCGCCATAGGGATAGTCGTCAACGCTGCGATGCCGGCCCAGGCCCCACTCGCGCAGGTCGTGTGCCGTGAGGCTGGCCAAACCGCGTTCGAGCGCGCGTCCCGGGATGCTCGCGCCAAGTGGCCCAGGGAAGACGTGCGGAAAGATGGTGAGGACGTCGATGCGCAGGGCGCTCATTCGGTAAAGCCCAGCGCCGCGCCGTTGACCACGATGCTCTTCTTGCGTGGATCGAGCTTGGTCACGATCGCCGAAACCGCGGGAACCAGCACTTCGCCGCGCGGGCCCTGGACGGTGTACACCTCCGACTCGCCCACGCGGAAGACGTCGCTCACGGTGCCCAGGTCCAGACCGGATTCGGTAGTCACGGTACAACCGATGATCTCGTGCCAGTAGTAGGTCTCGGCCGGGAGATCGCTCGCCGCGGGCTCAATCTCGAGGTACTTCTCACGCAGGGTGTCCGCGGTGGGTCGGTCGTGAACCTCGCGAAAGCGAACCAGCAGACCGGGGCCGTCACGGTGGGCAGACGCGATGGTCAATGGGCGTTCGCTGCCCTCGGGGTATACGACGCTGCCCGGCTCGAAACGAGCCGCGTTGTCACTCAGGATCTCGACGCGAACCGCGCCACGCAGGCCATGCACGCCGCGTACCAGGCCGACCGCGAGCCGGTCGTCAGTCACCGGCGGCGGCCCTAGACGATCTCGAGCGAGATCGACGCCCCTTCGCGCGCCGCAACAACCTTTAGCAGGGTGCGCATCGCCTTGGCGACTGATCCATTGCGGCCGATGACCTTGCCCATGTCCGTCTCCGCGACGTGGAGTTCGATCACGCGCCCGTCCTGATCGTCGATCGCCTTGACCTCGACCGCGTCAGGCTCATCGACGAGTGCCTTGGCGACGTACTCGACCAGCGATTCAGCTGACATCGTGGCTACTCGGCCTTGGCCGGAAGCACGCCGACGCGGCGGAACAGCCGCTCGACGGTCTCTGATGGAAGCGCGCCGCGCTTCATCCACGCGTGCGCCTTCTCCTCGTCGACCTTGATCTCGATCGGGTCCGTGCGCGGGTTGTAGTGGCCGATAGTGTCAAGCGAACGGCCGTTGCGGGCGTTGCGGCTCTCGGTCACAACGAATCGGTAGGTCGGCTGCTTCTTCGCGCCGACGCGGTTCAGACGAATACGGACTGCCACTGAATCCTGTGAATCCTCCCTGTCAGATTGGCGTACAGGTTACTTCACGTAGAGAAATACGTGGCTGACCAGCGTGTTGCCGTCCGTGACGCTCACCACCGACACATTGCTGAGCGGCTCGAGGAAGGGCTGCGCGTTGAGGTTGTAGTCGCCGCTGGCGTCTGTCGGAACCATGTCCTCGTACGCCGTCCGTAAGGCGGCAATGTCGACGAACACGACGCCCGCATTGGACGTCCCGCCGGCATCGAGCGCGGCCTGGTATTCGGGCCGCGCGGCAAGCGACTGGTCGCGCGTCCGGTCGAGGGTGTTCGTCACGAAATCGTGCGTGCCGAGCAGCAACCGACCGTTGCTCAGGCTCATCGCAAGCGTCGTGGCGCTGCCCTGGGTGCCAGGCGCGCTGAAGGTGATTACCGTCACGGTTGCGGCACCATGCTCCTCGTCGGTAAAGGTCACTCCCCCACCGAACTGGGACAGCGTTTGCAGCAGCGCGGTGACCTTCTCGATGCGCGCCGATGCGATGGCCATGTCGTCGACCGATGCGACCAGGCCGAAGTCGGGCTTGGCACTGGTGCCCGAAACGGAGACCGACGCGTCGACGATGAAGTCGAAGAACTCCTGTGGCGGCGAGCCGAGCAGGTTTCCCAGCGATGAGAGGTCGATCGGTGCACCGCTCGAGGCGCTGGGGAGCGCCGTCATGCCCTTGGCGATGATCCAGCTGATCGTCTGGCCCACGTCGCGCACTTCCGCGTACAGGAGCGCGTCCTTGGGCGCGAGCTCGGCCAGGGTCGATGAGCGGTTCGAAGGCAAGGGCGGAAGGTCTGCGGTCGCGGGGCGGTCTGACCTCGCGCCGCGGGTGGTGCGGCTGGTGATCGTCAGGTGATCGCCGTCGGCGCGAACCTCGCCCAGAACGCGGACCGACACGGCACTCACCAAGGAGTCAGCCAGGTCGCCGCTCGGCAAGGCCGTGCTCAATTGGTCGTACAGCGTCTGGGCCATAGAGCTGCCGTCGAAGTAGAACGTGCCCAGCCGGTCGGCGTGGAGTGCGCCCAGCTGCTGGACGAAGAATTGGTCATCGGCTAGACCGGGGGTGCGGTCCGCGCGAACGTCGAGCGCGGCCTGCAGGTCCTCGACCCGAGTGCTGACCACCAGTGCCTCATCGGACCAGGTCAGGTTGACCCGCTCACTCGAGTCGTGCATCTGGCCGCTCCAGATCGTGCTGCCCTGGTAGGTCGATTGCTGCCAGTCGCTTCCCATGAGCGGCAGCAGCCACGCCTCCAGCGCCAGGCGCTGGTCCTGCTTGATCAAGAGCGCAACGGTCATTGACCGCGGCGTACCGCTCGCAGGCGCGAGCGTTGAGCCGAAGATGCCGATCAAGCCGCCAAACCAGGGCTTGACGTCGTCCGACCACGAGACGCCGGCGGGGTTCCGGTCAAAGATCGACTGGAGCGTCTCGTCGAGCTTCGTGTCGAACGCGGCTTGGTCGGCGAAGCCCGGGAAATGACTCATGAACTGGGCGACGAGATTGTGCTGGTCGCCCGGCAGGGTCTCGTTCAGCTCCAGGTAAGTGACGGTATTGGCTGGCGCGTACCGGGCGACCGTGGATGGCGTGCCACCACCCGGCCGGCCAAGCACAAAGGCGGCGCCAAGAAGACCCACAACGAGCACGGTGGCGACGCCAACAACGGCCCAGCGCCAGCGGCTGGTCAGGGTCATTGGCTGACTGGTGGGCGTGTTCGTAGTCGGGGCGGCAACCGGTGCAGTTGTAGCGGCAGGCCTGCTGAAGATGGACCCGTCTGATTTCACGGGAGCCGGTGAGTCGGTGCCTTCTTGATCGCTCATGACTTGATTATCGGCGCGGCCCGAACGGCAACATGCCGCGCTTGGCGCCACCGGCGCTCAGCTGGCGCATGACCTTCTTCATCTCGACGAACTGCTTCAAGAGCCGGTTCACGTCCTGAAGGCTGGTGCCGGAGCCGCGGGCGACGCGGCGCTTGCGGCTGCCGCTGAGCAGGTCGGGGTCGCGCCGCTCTTCCGTGGTCATCGATTGGATGATCGCCTCGACGCGCTTCATGTCGCCCCGGTCGACCGCCGCCTGGGCTTCCTTGGCCGCGCCACCCATGCCGGGGATCAGCTCGAGCAGCCCACCGATGGAGCCCATCTTCTTGATCTGCTGCATCTGGCCCAGGAAATCCTCGAGGGTGAAGGAGTTGCGCTGCAGCTTGCGCGCCAGCTCCCCGGCCTGCTTCTGGTCGACGTGCTCCTGCGCCTTCTCGACGAGCGTCAGCACGTCACCCATGCCCAGGATGCGGCCGGCAAGGCGGTCCGGGTGGAATGGCTCGAGCGCATCGGTCTTCTCGCCGGTGCCCAGGAACTTGACCGCGAGCCCGGTGACAGCGCTGATCGACAGGGCCGCGCCGCCCCGGGCGTCGCCATCAATCTTGGTCAGCACCAAACCGGTGACCGGGGCGGCCTCAGCGAACGCCTGAGCGACGGCGACCGACTCCTGGCCGACCATGGCGTCGACCACCAGCAATGTCTCGGACGGCCCCAGCGCCTTGGCGAGATCGCTGATTTCCTGCAGCAGCGGCTGGTCGACTGAGGTCCGGCCGGCTGTGTCCAGCACAACCGTGTCGCGACCTTGTTTCTTCGCTTCGGCGACCGCGCCGCGACCAATGTCGAGCACCTTCGTGCCGGCAGGCGCGCGATATACGGGGACATCGATCTGCTTGCCCAGCGTCTGGAGCTGATCAGCCGCGGCCGGTCGGTACGGATCGGCTGCAACAAGCAGCGGCCGGCGACCCTGTTTGATGAGCTGCCGCGCGAGCTTGGCCGAGGTCGTCGTCTTGCCCGAGCCCTGCAGGCCGATCAGCATTACGACAGCGGGCGAGCCGGCGAGTCGGAACGTCCGATCACCCGCCCCCAGGATGGTGGTCAGCTCGTCGTGGACGATCTTGATGACCATCTGACCGGCGTTGACGCTCTCGAGCACTTCCTCGCCGACCGCTCGCTCGCGCACCCGAGCAACGAAGTCCTTGACCACGCGGAAGTTGACGTCCGCCTCCAGCAACGCCAGGCGGACTTCGCGCATCGCGGCATCGACATCGGCCTCGCTGATGCGGCCGCGGCCGGTCAGCCGGCCTAGGACGCCACGAAGTCGCTCACTCAGATCATCAAACACGGGTCTCGATGGTAGCCCTACCCTGCCGCAGATGGCTGCTGAGCCGCTGCTCGACCCCAAGTTCCCGCCCGATGACGAGCGTCCGTCGCGGTCGCTGTGGCGCAACAACGCGTTCGTCCGCGTCTTCTCGGCAGCCACCATCTCGATCTTCGGGTCGCTCGTCACCCGGGTCGCGCTGCCGTTCGTGGCGATCATCAACCTCCATGCTGACTCGGTGGGCGTGGCGCTCGTGCGCAGCATGGAGCTCGTTGCGGGACTGGCGGTGGTGCTGGTCGCCGGGGCGTGGATCGATCGGCTGCGGCGGCGGCCGGTAATGATCTGGGCTGACGTTGGGCGGGCGGCACTGCTGGGCCTGATCCCGCTCGCGGCACTGGGTGGCTGGCTGTCGCTGCCGTTGTTGCTCGTGGTGACTCTCTTCACCGCCGTCCTGACCACGTTTTTCGATGCGGCCGACAGCGCATTTCTGCCGACCATCGTGCCGCGCACTGATCTCGTCCGCGCCAATGGCGCGCTGGCGGCCTCCGGGTCCGTGTCGGAGTTTGCGGCGTTTGGGTCAGCTGGCTTCCTCGTTCAGCTGTTGAGCGCGCCGATCGCCATCCTCATCGACGCGATCAGCTTCGTCGTATCGGCCCTGTTGCTGGGCACGATTCGCGTCAAGGAGGCGCCGCCGCCGACCAAGGCCGAGCGCGAGCCTGTCCTGCGCGAGATCGCCATCGGCCTTGGTCTCGTCGCGCGCAGCAAGGTGCTGCGCGCCCTGACCCTGGCGTCGATGGCCACGGCGGCCATGTGGGGCGTGTTCGGGTCTCTGTGGTTCTTGTTCGCGATCGAGGATCTCAAGCTGGATGCGGCCGCGATCGGGGTTGTCGCCGCGGTGGGCGGCATCAGCTCCCTTGTCGGCGCGCTGCTGACTACGCGCCTGACGCGGCGCTTTGGCATAGGCCCGGTGCTGGTCGTGGCGGTGCTCATCGGCATGCTGGGCTCGTACTCGATCCCGCTTGCGCCCGTTGGCGCGCCCCTCGTCGCCATGCTCTTCCTGATTGGTCAGCAGCTGATCACTGATCCGGCCATGACCGCCTTCGACATCACCGACACCTCCATCCGACAGTCGATCGTCCACGATCGCCAGCTGGGCCGCGTCAATGCCACGGTGCGCGTCATGATCTTGGTCGCCCAGCTTGCGGCGACACTGATTGCTGGTTTCCTCGCGCTGCAGTTCGGCCTGCGCACCATGCTGTTTATCGGGCCGACCGTGGGCCTGCTGGGCGTCCTGGCCATCTGGTTCTCGCCGGTCCGGCACGTGCGCCGCATCGAGGATCTGGCGCGGGTCGTGCCCTAGGCGAAGAGCGCCTCGACGAAGTCGTTCGGCGCAAACTCGAGCAGGTCGTCGACCTTCTCGCCCACGCCAACGAACAGCACCGGGACGTCGAGCGCGTCCTCGATCGCGAACGCGATGCCGCCGCGCGACGTGGTGTCGAGCTTGGTCAACGCGATGCCGGTCAGCCCAGCGGCTTCATGGAAGGCGCGCGCCTGGCTGAGGCCGTTCTGCCCGGTGGTGGCGTCCAGGACGAAGAGCACCTCTGGCAGCGCGTCCGGGAGACGCTTGCCGATGGTGCGCCGGATCTTGGCCAACTCGTCCATCAGGTTGCTCTTGGTATGCAGCCGCCCGGCAGTGTCGATCACGACCACGTCGCTGTCTCTCGCGGCGGCAGCATCGAGCGCGTCATACACGACCGCCGACGGATCCGCGCCGGCGGCGTGGGCCACGAGCGGCAGGTCGACGCGCTTGGCCCACGCCTCGAGCTGTTCGATTGCAGCCGCGCGAAACGTGTCCGCGGCGGCCAGCAGAACCTTGGCACCCAGCTTCGAGAAACGATGACCCAGCTTCGCGACCGTTGTCGTCTTGCCCGTTCCGTTCACGCCAATCACCAGCACGACCGCCGGCGTGCCGTTGCCCGGGACGTGCGGCCAACCGGTCGTGCGGCGCGGCGCAAAGAGGCCGATCAGCTCGTTCTTGACCGCGAGCTCCGGCTCGAGGTCGCGCCGTGCCCGGGCACCTTCGACCACACGGCTCGCCAGCCCGGCGCCCATGTCGGCCGCGATGAGCGTTTCCTCGATCTCATCCCACGCGGCGTCGTCAAGCGGTCCACCCAGGATGCCGCGCAGCCGGCCGACGAACGATTGGCGCGTCCGCGCCACGCCCTGATCGAGATCGCTCAATTCAGAACTTTTGCGCCGTTGGTGGAGCTGGCGCCGTTGTCGTCGGAGGGCGCACCGGGCAGACGCAGCGAGACAACCCGGCTCACGGCATCGTCGCCAAGGGTGATGCCGTAGAGCGCGTCGGCACCCTCGATCGTGCCCCGGTTGTGGGTGATAACGATGAATTGTGTCTGTTCAGCCAGACCACGCAGTGCCCGCGAGAACCGGCCCACGTTGG
>JARXKQ010000012.1 GCA_030271555.1 Chloroflexota bacterium
GAGGCCCACTCGTGCCACTGGCAACTGGCCCAAGGGTACGCGCTGACTCACATGACAGCATCCGAACCGACTTCGGGAACTTAGTGCGCATTTGCAGCGCACTTGTCCGCAAGCCGCCGCTCGACCGGGAGTAACGCGCGTGGGGCGAGCATTTGGCAGGATGGGCGGATCCCGTCCGGGCCTAGCTGTCGGTCAGCTTGTAGATCGAGCCGCCCAGGTCGACCAGGTACAGGTAGCCCGCGTTGTCCACGCCGAACGAGCTGATGTTGTAGCCGGTGGCATCGAGTGGGGCGGGGAGTGGATTGCCGGCGGTGAAGTCGGCCGGGATGGCCCAAACCTTGCCCGAGCAGTAGTCGCCGAAGACGTAGTCGCCTTCGAGGGCGGCGCCGGACCGGCGCGAGACGTAACCGCCGGTAACGGCGCAGCCGTCGGAGCCGTGGCTGTACTCAGCTATCGGCAGCGTGTTGCAGCCAGTGGTGCATAGGTCACCCTGGGTGTGGCCGGGCGAGTTGTAGTAGTGCAGTCCCTCGAGCAGCCGCCAGCCGAAGTTGACGCCACGGCCGGTCGGAACGCGGTCGATCTCCTCGTACTCATCCTGGCCTACGTCGCCGCAGAAGAGCGTCCCGTCCGAGGGGTCGAACGAGCAGCGCCATGGGTTGCGCAGGCCATAGGACCATATGGCGTCCTTGCCAGGGATGCCGACGAACGGGTTGTCAGCCGGAACCGTGTAAGCGCGAGTGCCGCTCTTGAGCGGGTTGACGCGCAGGATCTTGCCCTGCAGGTGGTCCAGGTCCTGGGCCCGATTGCCGGGATCGCCGCCGCTTCCGCCGTCGCCTTTTGCGATGTACAGGTAATTGCCTTTGAAGGCCATCCAACCGCCGTTGTGGTTGCTGTATGGCTGGGCCATGACCAGCACGACGCGCCTGCTCGCGCGGTCGGCTTTGCTTGGATCCCCACTGGACCGTTTGAACTCGGCCACGACGGACTTGCCGTCACTCTTGCGGTTGTAGAAGACGTAGAAGAGGCCGTTGCTGGCGTAGCTGGGATGGAACGCCAGGCCCAGCAATCCCTGCTCGCTGTCTGTCGTCACGAGATCGCTGATGTCCAGAAAGGTGCCGCCGCCCACGATCTTGACCAGGCCGCCCTTTTCGACCACGAACACGCGGCTGTCGCCGGCGTTGGTGACGAAGACCGGCGAGTCATAGCCGCTCGCCACCAGCGTCAGGTTGAGCCCGGCGGCCAGCGCCGGACCGGGCAGCGCGGCAACTGTCAGGATGATTAGAGCCGCGGCAGCCCCGAGGCGGCGCGAGAGTGAGACAGACATTTCGCAGCAAAACCCCCTGATCACGGCGACCATTCAAGAGACCGCGTGACCGTAGCAAACATCGCGCAGGCGTAGATGCCTCGATGGTCCGGTGCGCGCCGGCGCCAAGGCTCAGTCTCCGCAGTCGGCCTGCGGGCCGCTGCTGCGCGCTCCGTGCAAGCCCCTGCAGGCAGGTGCTTTCGCTCCGCTTGCGGTGAGGGATGGACCGATGACCGCCTGTCGGCGAGGATTGCACCGCAGATGAGCTTCGAGTTCCACGTTTCGCGCGATGCGCGGCAGCGCTACGACTTCGATGAAGCGCTTTTCCGCTTGTCCGGCAACGTGGTCTTCGCCGATTACGCCGCCGCGCGGCGCTTCGCCTACGCGATGAACTCACAGCGCGATATGGCCGCGGAACCAGGCAGCGCGGTGCGCGCCGGCGACATCAACGCGATGGGCCTGGTCGATGAAGTCCTGCACTACGTCGTCGAGCTGTATCGCCGCCAACGCAACCCGGCGGCGATGGCCGGTGCGCTGGCCGCGCTGGACCAACGTCTAGGGCCGCAGGCGCTGGAGACGGCGCTGACGGTGTTCGCCGACCGCTTCCCGACCGTTGCTGCCTACCGGGGCGATCAGTCGGCGGCCGACTATCTCGCTGGCCAGACCGGCGGCATGCCCAATCGCCAGATCGCGCTCGAGGAGCTGCTCATGGTCTGGCTGGCCAACGGCAACCCGGCATTCGGCCGGTATTCAGAGCTGTTCGTTGACACACCGCTGGCTGACGGCAGCGCGTACGACGAGCTCATCGGTGGGCTGCGCGACCACTTCCGGACGCAACCCGGCTTTGGGCCAGACGGCGATGACCTGATAACGCTGCTCCAACGCCCGGCGCGCGAGGCACCCGGCTCACTCGCCGAGCAGCTGCGCTGGATCGGCAACAGCTGGGGCTTCGTGGCCGACCGCTTTGGCGACAACTTGACCATCGGCCTCGATGTGTTGCGCGAGGACGAGCGCGCGACCTGGATGCGTTTCAACGCCAGTGACGGCGGTGCCGACGGCGGCGCCGAATTCGGCGGCGGCGCCACGAACGCGGACAGCGCCGCGCTGCACGGCTTTGGCGAGGCGGCCCAGAGCGAGGTCAAGCGCTTCAGCCGCGACCTGGACTGGATGCCGCGCGTCGTGCTGTTGGCGAAGAGCACCTACGTGTGGCTCGACCAGCTATCGCGCAGCTATGACCGGCCGATCTACCGCTTGGACCAGATTCCGGACGAGGAGCTGGACGCGATCTCTCGGCGCGGCTTCACCGGCCTGTGGCTGATCGGCCTGTGGGAGCGCAGCCGCGCCTCCCAGGAGATCAAGCGGCTGAGAGGCAACCCCGAGGCGGTCGCGTCGGCCTATTCACTGATGGACTACCGCATCGCCGACGACCTGGGCGGTGAAGCGGCCTACCGCGACCTGCACGATCGTGCCTGGGCACGCGGCGTCCGGCTCGCGTCGGACATGGTCCCCAACCACATGGGCATCGACTCGCGCTGGGTGATCGAGCATCCCGAATGGTTCGTCCAGCGGCCCGACATGCCGTACCCCGCCTATTCCTACACCGGGCCGGATCTCTCGTCGGACCAGGGCGTGGGCATCTTCATCGAGGACCACTACTTCGATAACAGCGATGCCGCAGTGACCTTCAAACGGGTCGACCGCTGGACCAGCGAGGAACGGTTCATCTACCACGGCAACGACGGGACATCGATGCCGTGGAACGACACGGCACAGCTCGACTACCTCAATGCCGAGGTGCGCGAGGCCGTCATCCAGACCATCCTCGACGTCGCGCGGCACTTCCCCATCGTTCGTTTCGACGCCGCGATGACGCTCGCGAAGAAGCACATCGAGCGGCTCTGGTACCCAGTCCCCGGGGAGGCCGGCGCGATCCCGTCGCGCGCGGAGAGCGCCATGAGCAAGGCCGCGTTCGACCAGTTGATGCCCGTCGAGTTCTGGCGCGAGGTGGTTGACCGGGTCGCGGCGGAGGCGCCCAACACCCTCCTCCTGGCTGAGGCGTTCTGGCTCATGGAGGGCTACTTCGTCCGGACGCTGGGCATGCACCGCGTCTACAACAGCGCGTTCATGAACATGCTGCGCGACGAGAAGAACGCCGAGTACCGGACGGTCATCAAGAACACGCTCGAGTTCGACCCGCAGATCCTGAAGCGCTACGTCAACTTCATGAACAACCCTGACGAGCGGACCGCGGTCGACCAGTTCGGCGACGGCGACAAGTACTTCGGCGTGGCGACGCTGATGGCGACGATGCCCGGGCTGCCGATGTTCGGCCATGGTCAGGTCGAGGGCTACACCGAGCGCTACGGCATGGAATACCGCCGCGCGTATTTCGATGAGTCGCCCAACGAGGGGCTGGTCGCGCGGCATGAGCGCGACATCTTCCCGCTCTTGCACCAGCGCTGGCTCTTCGCCGAGGTGGACGACTTTTCGCTGTATGACTTCATGACAACGGACGGCGAATTGAATGAGGACGTATTCGCGTTCTCGAACACGCGCGGCGGTGAGCGGTCGCTGATCGTCTATCACAACAAGTACGCCGAGACCCGCGGCTGGATTCGCACGGCCGCTGTGACCGGGCGGACGCTGCGCGAGGCGCTGCGCCTGCCGGACGGGGAAAACGATTTCGTGCTCCTCCACGATGGACGGTCCGGCCAGGAGTACCTCCGATCGGCGCGCGAGCTGGCCGAGAAGGGGCTGTACGTCGAGCTCCACGCCTACGAGACGCAGGCCTTCCTCGAGATGCGCGAGCTGGTCGACCCAGATGGCCGCTGGCGCCGACTGGCCGAGCAGTTGGGCGGTCGCGGCGTGCCGTCGGTGGCCGACGCGCTGCGCGAAACCGAGTTGGGGCCGCTCCATGTTGCGCTGCGAACGGACGACGCCCAGGCGGCCGTCCGCCTCGCGGCGGCAATGGTGGGCCGCCCGGCGCCCGCGGGCACGGCGGCTGATGGCGCGGCGCGCGCGGTCGACGAATTCCTGACGACGGCGCGACCGGATCTCGCGCGCGGCCGCTGGATCTACGAATGGCACGTCGACCGCGTTCTGCCCGACGCGGAGCTGATCGCGCTACGGCTGGATCTTGCCGCGCGTCAGGTCGACGAGGGCGATGGCGCCTCGCCGCACGACCTGCTTGGCGACGATCGCTTCCAGCGGATCATCGGTGCGCACGAGGCAGACGGCGTGACCTGGTTCAACCGCGAGGCCTTTGAGAACGCGGTGACCGTGCTGGGCCTGGCGCGCCCAGATGATCTCGTGGCGGCTGCCGCATCATCGGAATACCGACTCGACGATCTGGCCAAGCTTGTCGCCGAGCCGCCGCCCTGGACATCGACGCGTCCGCCCCGGCCAGTGCCGCGCGGCGGCCGCTCACCCAACAAGCGCGATCAGTCGATGCCGCCCAAGCCAACCAAGGCGGCCGCGACCGTGAAGCCAGCAACGACTGCCAGAGCGGCGGCGCCCGCCAAGAAGGTCACCCCCGCAAAACCCAAGAAGTTCCCGACCAAGTGACCCAGGAACTGCCGCTCGACGGGCGCCAGCGCGCCGTCATCGAGAACGTCGCGCCGCAGGTGGACGGTGGCCGTTTCCCGGTAAAGCGGGTAGTCGGTGACACCCTGGCCGTTGAAGCGGACGTGTTGGCCGATGGCCACGATGAGGTGCGCGCCGCCCTTGCGTGGCGCGGCCCGGACTCAGCTGAGTGGCACCAAGCGGACATGGCGCCACTGGGCAACGATCGCTGGCGCGCGACGTTCGCGTTGCCAACGGTGGGCAGGTACGAGTTCAAGGTCAGCGGCAGCGTCGATCACTACGCGACGTGGGAGCACGACCTCGAGAAGCGCGTAGCGGCCGGCCAGGACGTGACAGTCGACAGGCAGATCGGCGAGCAGCTTCGCGCGCGGCTCGATCGGGGCGAATCTGAGCCCTCAACGGAGAGCGAGGTTTACGCAGTCACGGTTGACCCGGTGCGCGCCGCTTTCTCCGCCTGGTACGAGCTCTTTCCGCGATCGGCCTCGCCGGATCCCAAACGGCACGGCACGCTGCGCGATGTGATCGGGCGGCTCGACTATGTCAGCGGGCTGGGCTTCAACGTGCTGTACCTACCGCCCATTCATCCGGTCGGTCGGCAGTTCCGCAAGGGGCCCAACAACCAACCATCGACCAACCCGGCTGACCCGGGCGTGCCCTGGGCGATCGGCTGTGCCGAGGGCGGGCACACGGCGGTCCACCCCGACTTGGGCACCCTCGAGGATTTCGACGCGCTCGTCGCGGCGGCGCGGGCCAAGGACATCGACATCGCGCTCGACATTGCGTTCCAGGCTTCGCCCGACCACCCGTGGGTAACCGAGCACCCAACATGGTTCAAGCAGCGACCCGACGGGACCATTCAGTACGCCGAGAACCCGCCCAAGAAATACCAGGACATCTACCCGTTCGACTTCGAGAGCACCGACTGGCGCGAGCTGTGGCAGGCGCTCAACGAGGTCTTCCGCTTCTGGATTGGCCACGGCGTGACAATGTTCCGCGTCGATAACCCGCACACCAAGGCGTTTGCCTTCTGGGAGTGGTGCATCGCCGACATCAAGCGCGATCAACCTTCGGCCATTTTCCTGGCCGAGGCTTTCACTCGGCCCAAGCCCATGTATCGGTTGGCCAAGATCGGCTTCTCGCAGTCGTACACGTACTTCACCTGGCGCAACACCGCGGCCGCGCTGATGGTGTACATGACCGAGCTCACCTCCGACCCGGCGCGCGAGTTCTTCCGGCCCAACTTCTGGCCGAACACGCCGGACATCCTGCATGCCGATCTGCAGCACGGCGGCCGCGGGGCCTTCATGGCCCGGCTCGTCCTGGCGGCGACCCTGTCGTCCAACTATGGGATCTACGGTCCGGCGTTCGAGCTGCTGGAAGCGGTGCCGCGCGAGGATGGTTCGGAGGAGTACCTCGACTCGGAGAAATACCAGCAACGCACGTGGGACCTCAAGCGCGCCGACTCACTCGCGCCGCTGATCACCACGATCAACGCCGCGCGGCGCGATCATCCGGCGCTGCAGAGCAACGAGCGGCTGGTCTTCCATGAAGTGAATAGCGATTGGCTGCTCGCCTATTCGAAGGTTTCCGCGGATGGCCGCGACGTGATCCTTGCGGTGGTCAACCTTGATTTCCACGCGACGCGCGCCGGCACTTTGGAGCTCGACCTGGCCGCGCTTGGTCTGCCGGCCGATGCGCCCTTCGAGGCGCGCGATCTACTCGATGGCGCCACCTACACCTGGCGCGGCTCGCGCAACTGGGTCTCGCTCGATCCCGAGGTCCGCGCCGCGCACCTACTCTGGCTGCGCCGGGTCGGGTAATCCACAGATAAGTCGTTCGCGCCATCGTTGGCCGGGTGAACGATCAAAGGGTTGGGTCGGCCTTTCGGGCCGTTCGGATCAAGCGCGGCTGGCGCCAGACTGACGTTGCGCGGCGGGCGCGCGTATCTGATGGGATCGTGTCGTTGATCGAGCGCGGGCATCTCGAGCGGGTTTCGGTGACCGCATTTCGGCGGGTGGCAGCTGTCCTGGAGATCCGCGCGGAGGTCAGCGTGAGCCTGCCGCACGGAGAGCTGGAGCGGCTTCTCAACGCAGGGCACTCGGCGATGCCCGAGATTGTCGCCGCATATTTCGGCTCTCTTCCGGGCTGGGTTCACGCGCCCGAGGTCTCGTTCTCCATCTACGGCGAACGTGGTGTGATCGACGTTCTGGCCTTCCACCCCTCGACCGGCTCGCTGCTGGTGATCGAACTCAAGACGGAGCTGGTCTCACTCGAGGACCTGCTCATGACCATGGACGTGCGACTTCGCCACGCGACCAAGATTGCCCTCGAGCGAGGTTGGCACGCCAAGACTGTCAGCGCGTGGGTCCTCTTCGCGGAGAGTGCGACGAACCATCGCAGGGTCGCCGCACATCGGTCTGTGCTCCGCGCGGCGTTCGCGCAGGATGGTCGCTCGATGCGCGCGTGGCTTCAGAGCCCGACGGGTGCCGTCAGGGCACTGTCTTCCTGGTCAGTTCGACGGCTGGCTACGAATGGCCAGACTCTCGCCCAGCGACGGCAGGTCCGCGTGCGGGAGGCGGCCGGCAAATGCTCGCAATCCGCAGCCTGACGCGCGAACTGCACACCTTGGGCCCGCTCTAACCCCGCTAGCCGTTGCCAGACTGCAACCTGCGTAGGTCGTGGCGGAGCAGGACGAAGGCCGCGGCGCCAAGCCAGGCGGCGAGGGCGAGAGCGCCCCCGAGCAGACCCTGGAAGCCGAGCAGTCCACTCAACGGAACGATCGCCAGGAGCCGGTAAGCGCCGTGCTCGAAGAGCGCGAAGGCGAGCGTCAGGACCAGGAGCGCGACGGTAACCGTCAGCGCGCTCACGACGAAGGGCAGAAACATCCACTCGATGTTGAGGCCATCCTCGAGGATGTTGACCACCGCGGCGGTGCCACTGCCGATCCCGCCAATCAAGCCAACCCGCGCAGCCCACCGGCGGCTGCTCAATCGGCCCAGCGCCGGAACCGCGAAGGCCAGCGCGAGCAGCGCGGCGCTGAACAGGTAGATCGCCGCAAAGTCGATGAGTTGCCGCGGATCGAGGTAGTCGGCGCCGGCTTGGATCAGCGCGCCATGGGCCAACCACAGGACGCCAGTCAGGACGAATAGCGCGGCGGTGGGCACTGCGCGGCAGGATACGGCCACCGGTGTGGTATCTGTACGCCGTGGCTGACCCACACTGGTACAAGGACGCCGTCATCTACGAGCTGCATGTGCGCTCGTTTGCCGACTCGAATGGCGATGGCATAGGTGACTTCCCCGGGCTGACGGCGCGGCTCGACTATCTGGCCGATCTGGGCGTCACCGCGCTCTGGCTCCTGCCGTTCTACCCATCGCCCGGCCGTGACGACGGTTACGACATCGCCGACTACACCGGCGTCAACCCCGACTACGGCACGCTGCGCGACGTCAAGACGTTCATCCGCGAGGCCCACTCGCGGGGCTTGAAAGTCATCACGGAGCTCGTGTGCAACCACACCAGCGACCAGCATCCGTGGTTCCAGCGGGCGCGCCGCGCTCCTGCGGGCAGCGCCGCGCGCGACTACTACGTGTGGAGCGACACGCCCCATCGCTACCCCGAAGTTCGGATCATCTTCAAGGACTTCGAGCGCTCGAACTGGACGTTCGACCAGGAAGCCAATGCCTACTACTGGCACCGCTTCTACCACCACCAGCCCGACCTGAACTTCGACAACCCCAGGGTCCGCGCGGAGATCAAGAAGGCACTCGACTTCTGGCTGGACCTTGGCGTGGATGGTCTGCGGCTCGATGCCGTTCCATACCTGTACGAGCGCGACGGCACCAACGGCGAGAACCTGCCGGAAACCCACGCATTCCTGAGAGAGCTGCGCGCGCACGTCGACGCGAATTACCAGGACCGGATGCTGCTCGCGGAGGCGAACCAGTGGCCCGAGGACGCGGTGGCGTACTTCGGCCAGGGCGACGAGTGCCACATGTGCTTCCACTTCCCGCTGATGCCGCGGCTGTTCATGTCGCTCCGCCAGGAAGACCGCTTCCCGCTGTACGACATCCTCGATCAGACGCCGGCCATTCCGGACGACTCGCAATGGGCTGTTTTCCTGCGCAACCACGACGAACTGACGCTCGAGATGGTCACCGACGAGGAGCGCGACTACATGTACCGCGCTTACGCGGCGGATCCGCAGATGCGCATCAACCTGGGTATCCGTCGCCGCCTGGCGCCACTGCTCGGTAACAACCGCCGCCGCATCGAGCTCCTCAACGGTCTGCTATTCGCCCTGCCGGGTACGCCGGTCATGTACTACGGCGACGAGATCGGCATGGGCGACAACGTGTACCTGGGCGACCGCAATGGTGTGCGCACCCCTATGCAGTGGAGCGCCGACCGCAACGCCGGCTTTTCCCAGGCGAATCGGCAGCGCCTCGTCCTGCCGGTGATCACCGACCCCGAGTACAGCTACGAATCGGTCAACGTCGATGCCCAGCAGGCCAACCCCAGCTCGCTGCTGTGGTGGATGAAGCGGCTGATCGCGCTGCGCAAGCAATACCCGGCCTTCGGTCGGGGCTCGCTCACGTTCCTCACGCCCGAGAACCGACGCGTGGTGGCGTTCACGCGCGAGTACCAAGCGGACAAGATCCTGGTCGTTGCCAACATGTCGCGTTTCGTCCAGCACGCCGAGCTCGACCTCTCAGCTTGGCGCGGCATGATGCCGGTCGAGATGTTCGGCCGGGTCGAGTTCCCGCGGATCGAGGACAAGCCGCTCTTCCTCACGCTGGGACCGCACTCGTTCATCTGGTTCTCGCTCGAAGCCGACCCCAGCGGCCACGGAATTGAAGTCCGGCCGATCGAGGAGAAGCCACCGACTCTCAGCGCGCCAGGTGACATCGACCGACTTCTGGCGGTCGGCGGGCGGGCGATCAGCAGTGTGTTGCCGGGTTACATGCGCGCGCGGCGCTGGTTCCGATCAAAGGCGCGCCGCATCAAGTCGATCACTCTGCGCGACGCACTGCGCGTGCCATTCGAGGGCGACGCCGACCTCCAGGCGCGCCTCGCCATCTTCGATGTCGAGTTCACCGAGGGCGAGCCTGAGGCATACGTCCTGCCCCTGGCACTGGCGCGCGCCGAGCGGGTCGAGGTCGCTCTTGCTGCCACGCCCCAGGCGATCATGGCCACGGTCATGCCCGAGGGCGAGGCGGGTCCGGCATGGACGCTTTATGACGCGATCTATGAGCCGGCGTTCGCGACTGGGCTGCTCGATGCGATGGGCAGCCGGCGTCGGATCGCGGGCAAGCGGGGCGAGCTCGCGGCGTCGCCCACCCGCGCGCTGCGCGGCCTGCGTGGCGCCCGCTCCGCGCACCTCACGCCCATGGTCGGCCGCGCCGAGCAGAGCAACACCTCGGTCATCTTTGGCGACCGGCTCATCCTGAAGCTGTTCCGCTGCGTCGAGCCTGGCGCGAACCCGGAGATCGAGATGGGCCAGGCGCTGACCGACGCGGGCTTTGGGCACTCGCCTGCGCTGGGTGGCTGGCTGGCGTACCGCGGCGGCCGCGAACCGGCGGCGTTGGGTGTTCTCCAGGAGTTCGTCGCCAACGAAGGTGACGCGTGGCAGTTCACCCTCGACGCGGTGGGCGCTTTCTACGACCGCGCAGCGGCCACCGATGGCGGCGTCGCAGCTGGACCTGGTGAAGTGCCGGGTACGACGGTCGACGCAATCCTGCGCGCAGTGGCCCAGCCGCCGTCACCTGCCCTCGCCGAGCTCATGGGCGAGTACCCGGCTTTCGCGCGGCTGCTTGGAACTCGTACAGCGGAATTGCACCGCGCCCTGTCCAGCCGCGACGATCCGGCGTTCGCGCCAGAGCCGTTCAGCGCCCTGTATCAGCGCGGCGTCTTCCAATCTCTGCGCAACCAGGCCGCTAGCACGCTGGGCATGCTGCGCGCGCGCTTGAGCGGCTTGCCGGCAGAGACGCGACCGGTCGCGGAGCAGGCGCTGACCCGGTCGGCTGACGTCCTGGACCGTGTGCGTAACCTGACCCAGCGCCGAATCGGTGCCGTCCGCATCCGCACCCACGGTGACTATCACCTGGGCCAGGTGCTGTGGACAGGCAAGGACGTGGTCATCATCGACTTCGAAGGCGAACCGGGCCGGCCGCTGAGTGAGCGCCGCCACAAGCGCTCGGCGCTGGCTGACGTCGCGGGCATGCTGCGCTCCTTCCATTACGCGGCATTCGGCACGCTGCTCAACCCGCGCGTCGGTGGCGCCGTGCGGCCGGAAGACATCGCCCGACTGGAACCTTGGGCGACCGCCTGGTACGCGACGGTGGGGGCGGCCTTCCTGGGCGCTTACCTCGAGGCGGCCGCGGGCCAACCCTTCGTGCCCAGCGATCACGCCGAGCAGGTGGCGCTACTCGATCTGGCGATGCTCCAGAAGGTCCTGTACGAGCTCACTTATGAGCTCAACAACCGACCGGACTGGGTGTCCATTCCTCTCCGGGGACTACTGGAGCTGCTTGGCGCCGACCCCGCGCACGATGCCTAGCCTGCGCTTTGTCCTGATCACGCTCGCCGTTGCGGCGGGCGTCATGCTCATCGCGGTCGCCATCAAAGCGCTGATCCTTTCCGGCACCGGGGCAAACGCGGGCTTCATCGCCTTCATCCCGGCGATCGCCGTGGTGGCGTGGTATCGCGGCCTGGTGGGTGGTATCGCGGCCACGCTAATGGGCGCGGTCGCGGACGCGCTGCTGTTCACACCGGCACTGTTCGTCGCCGCCGCGAATCTGGACAGCGTCCAGATTCGGCTGCTCGCCTACCTGGCGGGCGGGACCGCGGTCTCTTACCTGTCGTATCGCCTGCGCACCGAGCGCGACCGGGCGCGACGCGAAGCCGGCGAACGCAAGGTCGCGCTCGAGCAGGCGGCATCAATGAGTGACGAGCTGGGCCGGCGCGTAGCCACGGAGCGCCGCGCGGCCGAGCTGCGCGACGCGTACAACTCGATCGTGTCGCATGAGCTGCGCACGCCAATTACCGCGATCCTGGCTGGCGCGAAGCTCCTGGCCAGGCGTGATCGCCGGCTCGATGAGCCGACGCGCCAGGAGCTCATCGAGGACCTCGAGGTGGAGGCTGAGCGGCTGTATCGATTGGTCGAAGACCTGCTCGTGCTGTCGCGCTCGGAGGGCGGCACCATCGAGAAACACGACGACCCGGTGGCATTGGCTCATTTGCTGCCACGGATCGTGCGCTCCGAGGAGGTGCGCTGGCCGGGCGTGCATTTCGAGGTCAAGGTCGCGACCTCGGAAACGGCCCGCGGCGACGAAACCTATGTCGAGCAGGTCGTGCGTAACCTGCTGAGCAATGCCGCCAAATACAGTCCGGCGGAGGGCACGGTTGAGGTCGTGGTCGATGACGTGCCTGATGGTGTCCGCGTGCGCGTGCTCGACTCGGGCGTCGGCCTGCGCGAAGAAGAGGTCGATCGACTGTTCGCGCTCTACTACCGCTCACCCGATACGTCGGGCAAGGTGGGCGGTGCAGGCATCGGCCTGTTCGTCTGCCGCGCGCTCGTCGAGGCCATGGGCGGTCGCATCTGGGGCGCGCCGCGGCCGGGCGGCGGCGCCGAGTTCGGGTTCGTCCTGGAGCGAGTCGGCGACGACGATGACATCCGCCTGGAGCGCCGCTAACCCGCGCTTTCCGAGCC
>JARXKQ010000013.1 GCA_030271555.1 Chloroflexota bacterium
CGGAGTTGCTCAACGGTCCATCGGCGCTGGCCATGGGTAGCGGGGACGAAGTCGCGCTCGCGAAGTCGTTCCTCGACGCCATCCGGCCTTATCGGACGGTCGCCATTCGTGGCGCGATCCTCGGCGGCCATCGGGTCGACGCGGACGGCGTCACGCGGCTGGCGACGCTGCCACCGCGCGAGGTGCTGCTCGCCCAACTGGCCGGGAGCATGGTCGCGCCGCTGACAACCATGGCGTCGCTCCTTGCCGCGCCACTCCGCAACCTCGGCTATGCGTTGGCCCAGGTGGCCGACCAGAAGGCCAAGGCCGAAGCGGCCTAGTCACCGACCAACCAGCCAACCCTCACTACAAACCCAAGGAGACACATTCAAATGGCGACCAAGGTTTCGCAGGACCAGCTGCTCGAGGCGATCGACGGTATGAGCGTGCTCGAGCTGTCTGATTTCATCAAGAAGTTCGAAGAGCGCTACGGCGTCTCCGCCGCCGCGCCCGTTGCTGTCGCTGCGGCGCCGGCCGCTGGTGGCGCTGCCGCCGGTGCTGCGCCCGCCGCGAGCGAGGAGCAGAGCGAGTTCAGCGCGGTGCTGACCGAAATTGGCCCGAACAAGATTCCGGTCATCAAGGTCGTGCGCGAGCTGACCGGCCTGGGCCTCAAGGAGGCCAAGGACCTGGTCGACGCGGCCCCCAAGCCGGTCAAGGAAGGCATCGCCAAGGACGAGGCCGACAAGATCAAGGCCGCGCTCGAGGAGCAGGGCGCCAAGGTCGAGATCAAGTAGCTCGACCCTTTGCTCGACAGCACGAAGGCCCGCCCGCAACGGCGGGCCTTTCGATTCGCTATTGCGCCCGGCGTGGCGCACTGCACCAGCGCTAGCGCGGTCGTTGACACAATGCGCTGGAGTCGATACTATATGCGGTCGTTGAGCGCGGTCCCCTTTCTCTCTGGATTCTCCTCGGCGGATGCCCGTGTCCGCCTTTGCCCGACCCTGCCCGGAGCCAAAAACCGCCTCGTTAGGAGCGCTTAATGCTGTCTGTCACCGACCCCGGCCGACGTAGCCTGCTTGGCGCCACTGAGCGCAAGCCCTACGCCCGCATTCCCGAAGTCCTGCCGATCCCGAACCTGATCGAGTTGCAGCTCGATTCGTTCACCTGGTTCATCGACCACGGGCTGCGCGAGCTCCTGGACGAGATCAGCCCTATCCAGGACTTCACCGGTCGCGTGATGGAGCTTCGTTTCCGCGAGTACGAGTTCGAGACGCCCAAGTACACCGAGCTCGAGTGTCGCATCCGTGACCTCACCTACTCCAAGCCGCTCTACGTGTGGGTCGAGCTACTCATCAAGGAGACGGGCGAGATCCAGCGCCAGCGCGTCTACATGGGCGACTTCCCGTTCATGACCGAAGAGGGCACGTTCATCATCAACGGCGCCGAGCGCGTCGTGGTCAGCCAGCTCGTCCGCTCGCCGGGCGTCTACTACACCGCGACCGAGGATTCGGCGACGGGCCGCAACCTGTTCAATGCCAAGGTCATCCCCAACCGCGGTGCATGGCTCGAGTTCGAGACCGCCGCGCGCGGCCAGCTGTACGTCAAGGTCGATCGCAAGCGCAAGCTCGAGGCGACCAAGCTGCTGCGCGCCGTGGGCTACGAGAGTAACGACGAGATGAGCGCACTCTTCTCGCGCATCGATACCGGCGACACCAACTACATCGCCTCGACCCTCGAGAAGGACAACACCAACACCCGTGGCGAGGCGCTGATCGAGGTCTACAAGAAGCTGCGCCCGGGCGACCCGCCCACCGGTGACAACGCCGAGAAGCTCGTCGAGAGCCTCTTCTTCAACTTCCGTCGCTACGACCTGGGCCGCGTCGGTCGCTACAAGCTCAACAAGAAGCTCAGCGCCGTCGCCGAGCGGATGGGTATCCATCTCCCGACCGAGCGCACGATCAGCAAGGAAGACATCGCCTCGATAGTCGGCCATCTGATCGAGCTCAACCGCGACCAGGGCATGGCCGACGACATCGACCACCTTGGCAACCGGCGCATCCGCGCCAACGGTGAGCTGATCCAGAACGCCTTCCGCGTGGGACTGCTGCGCATGGAGCGCGTCGTCCGCGAGCGCATGTCCATCCAGGAGGCTGAGAAGGCCACGCCCAACGCCCTCATCAACATTCGCCCGGTCGTGGCGTCGATGAAGGAGTTCTTCGGCGGCAGCCAGCTGAGCCAGTTCATGGACCAGACAAACCCGCTCGCCGAGCTGACGAGCAAGCGCCGCCTCAGCGCGCTGGGCCCGGGCGGCCTGAGCCGCGAGCGCGCCGGCTTCGACGTGCGCGACGTGCACCACAGCCACTACGGTCGAATCTGCCCGATTGAGACCCCCGAAGGTCCCAACATCGGCCTGATCGGCTCGCTCGCCACTTACGGCCGCATCAACGAGTACGGCTTCATCGAGACCCCCTATCGCAAGGTCAAGCGGACCATCGCGGCCGACGACAAGGACATCACCAACGAGATCGCCGATGCCGACGTCACGACCAAGACCGGGACCGTCGTGCTCAAGAAGGGCAAGGCCTTCACCAAGGAAGCGGTCACCGAGCTCAAGAAGCAGAAGGCAGGCGCGTTCCCCATCAAGCCGCGCGTCACCGACGAGATCGTGTATCTCGCGGCCGACGAGGAGGAAGAGCATCACGTCGCGCAGGCCAACGCCAAGCTCGACGCCAAGGGCTACTTCGTGGACGAGCGCATCCCGGCGCGCTTCCGCGACTCATTCCCTGAGGCACGGCCCAGCCAGATCGAATACATGGACGTCTCGCCCAAGCAGGTCGTGAGCGTCGCGACGGCGCTCATTCCGTTCCTGGAGCACGACGACGCCAACCGCGCCCTAATGGGCTCGAACATGCAGCGCCAGGCGGTGCCGCTGCTCGAGCCGGAGGCGCCCATCGTGGGCACCGGCATGGAGGCCAAGGCGGCGCTCGACTCCGGCCAGGTCCGGACGGCCAAGGTCGCGGGCGTGGTCACGAGCGTGACCGCGGAGCGCATCCAGGTCGAGACCGACTCGGGCGAGCTGCACGACTACCCGCTCGACAAGTTCGTTCGCTCCAACCAGGGCACCTGCATCAACCAGCGCCCGATCGTCATGGTCGGCCAGCGAGTCGAGGTGGGTCAGCCCATCGCCGACTCCAGCTCAACGGACAACGGCGAGCTCGCCCTGGGCCGCAACATCCTCGTTGCGTTCATGTCCTGGGAGGGTGGCAACTACGAGGACGCGATCGTCCTGTCCGATCGGCTCGTCAAGGACGACATCTTCACCAGCATCCATATCGAGAAGCACGAGATCGAGTCGCGCGACACGAAGCTCGGCCCCGAGGAGATCACGCGCGACATCCCCAATGTCGGCGAGGAGTCCTTGAAGGATCTCGACGAGTACGGCGTCATCTACATCGGCGCCGAAACCCAGCCGGGCGACATCCTGGTCGGCAAGATCACGCCCAAGGGCGAGACCGAGCTTACCGCTGAAGAGCGCCTCTTGAGGGCGATCTTCGGCGAGAAGGCGCGCGAGGTGAAGGACTCCTCCCTGCGCCTGCCCCACGGTGAGCGCGGCAAGATCGTCGAGGTCACCGAGTTCGATCGCGAGAAGGGCGCCGAGCTGCTGCCCGGCGTCAACAAGCTGATCCGCGTCAGCGTCGCTGCCAAGCGCAAGATCAGCGTGGGCGACAAGATGGCCGGCCGCCACGGCAACAAGGGTGTCGTGGCCAAGATCCTGCCGCAGGAGGACATGCCGTTCCTCCCCGACGGAACGCCGGTTGACATCATCCTCAACCCGCTCGGCGTGCCATCGCGCATGAACATCGGTCAGATCCTCGAGACCCACCTGGGCTGGGCGCTCCATGAGCAGTCAAAGCACAACAACGGTGTGCCGATCAAGGCCGCCACCGCAGTGTTCGACGGCGCCAACGAGGACCAGATCAAGGAGGAGCTGGCCAAGGCTGGCCTGCCCACCAGCGGCAAGACCGTCCTCCGTGACGGTCGGTCGGGCGAAGCGTTTGACCGTGAGATCACCGTTGGCTACATCTACATGCTCAAGCTGCACCACCTCGTCGAGGACAAGATCCACGCCCGGTCCACCGGCCCATACAGCCTCATCACCCAGCAGCCGCTGGGCGGCAAGGCGCAGTTCGGCGGCCAGCGCTTCGGCGAGATGGAGGTTTGGGCGCTCGAGGCTTACGGCGCCGCGAACATCCTGCAGGAGCTGCTGACCGTCAAGTCCGACGACGTGATGGGTCGCGTACAGACGTACGAGGCCATCGTCAAAGGCGAGGACATCCAGGCGCCGGGTGTGCCCGAGTCCTTCAAGGTGCTCATCAAGGAGCTTCAGAGCCTGGGTCTCAACGTCGAGATCCTGAACGAGAACGAAGAAGAGATTCACTTCGCCGAGGACGCCTCGGCATATCCGCTGCCCGACTTGGGAGGCATCAACCTGGCCGGGTTCGAGGACTAAGGGGACACCATGCTCGAAGTCAACAACTTCAACGCGATCCGCATCTCGCTCGCATCGCCCGAGCAGATCCGCGACTGGTCAAAGGGTGAGGTCACCAAGCCCGAGACCATCAACTACCGCACGCTTCGTCCCGAGAAGGACGGCCTGTTCGACGAGCGCATCTTTGGCCCGTCGCGCGACTGGGAGTGCTACTGCGGCAAGTACAAGCGCATTCGCTACAAGGGCATCATCTGCGACAAGTGCGGCGTCGAGGTCACTCGCGCCAAGGTTCGGCGCGAGCGGATGGGCCACATCCAGCTGGCCAGCCCGGTCAGCCACATCTGGTATTTCAAGGGCACGCCCAGCCGGCTGGGCATCCTGCTTGACATCAGCCCGCGCAACCTCGAGCGCATCCTCTACTTCGCGCTGTACATCGTCACCTGGGTCGACGAGGACGCCCGCGCGCGCCTGCTCGCCCAGCTCGACGACGAGGCTGAGGGTCGGGGTGGCCAGGGCGGCAAGGCCCTCGCCGAGATGGAGGAATCACTCCGCGCCGACCTCCACCGCACGACCGACGAGCTGAACACGACGCTCAAGACGTTCAAGCAAGAGCGCGAGGAAGAGCGCAGCGCCCGAACGGCCGAGCTGGTCGAGAAGCAGCAGGCCACCGAATCGGCCATGAAGGACCTGGGCAAGGCGGCCGCCGACGAGCCCATCGTCTTCGAGCCGACCGGCGAGGTCATCGTGGCCGCAGGCGACAAGGCCGACAAGCCGGCGTTCACGCGCCTCAACAAGGTTGCCGCGGCAGAGGTTGAGCGCGTCAACGACGAGATCAAGGCGCGCGAGCAGGCCGAGGACGACAACGTCAAGCGCCAGCTCGAGGATGCTCGGCTCACACTCGACGCGACGCTCGAGACCGAGCGCGAGCGCCTCAAGGGCGAGGCCGAGGGCACCAAGGACGACGTCCGCAAGGCGCGCGACGAGATCAACCGCATCCAGCCGGGCGTGATGCTGCCCGAATCCAGCCTCGACGGCTTCAGCTTCCGCGAGCTCGACCGCAAGTACGGCACAGGCGTCCGCGGTGGCGCGCGCCTGTTCGGCGGCGGCATGGGCGCGGAGGCCGTGCGCGAGCTGATCGTGCGCATGGAACTCGACGAGCTCGCCCAGAAGCTGCACAGCGAGGTCCGCACGACGAGCGGCCAGCGGCGCAAGAAGGCGATCAAGCGGCTGCGCCTGATCGAGGCGTTCCGCCGCTCAGGCAACCGGCCGGAGTGGATGATCATGTCCGTCCTGCCGGTCATTCCGCCCGACCTGCGGCCCATGGTGCAGCTCGACGGCGGCCGCTTCGCCACGTCCGACCTGAACGACCTTTACCGGCGCGTGATCAACCGCAACAACCGCCTCAAGCGGCTGTTGGAGCTGGGCGCGCCTGAGATCATCATCCGCAACGAGAAGCGCATGCTCCAGGAAGCCTGTGATGCGCTGATCGACAACGGCCGTCGCGGCCGCTCGATCGTCGGCACCGGCAACCATCGCCTCAAGAGCCTGTCCGACATGCTCAAGGGCAAGCAGGGTCGCTTCCGCCAGAACCTCCTCGGCAAGCGCGTCGACTACTCCGGCCGCTCGGTCATCGTGGTCGGCCCGGAGCTGAAGCTGCACCAGTGCGGCCTGCCCAAGAAGATGGCGCTCGAGCTGTTCAAGCCGTTCGTCATGCGCCAGCTCGTCGACAAGGCCCTGGCCCACAACATCAAGAGCGCCAAGCGCATCGTCGAGCGGGCGTCGAGCCGGCCCGAGGTCTGGGATGTCCTCGAAGAGGTCATCAAGGACCACCCGGTGCTGCTCAACCGCGCACCCACGCTGCACCGCCTGGGCATCCAGGCGTTCATGCCGGTGCTCGTCGAGGGCTCCGCGATCCAGATCCACCCGTTGGTCTGCTTCGCCTTCAACGCCGACTTCGACGGTGACCAGATGGCCGTCCACGTTCCTCTCTCGCGCGCTGCGCAGGAAGAGGCGAAGCGGATGATGCTCTCCACCGCCAACTTGCTTTCGCCGTCCAACGGCGAGCCGGTCGTCGGGCCCACGCAGGACATGGTTCTTGGCTGCTACTACCTCACCATCGAGGAGGAGCAGACCCAGGGCAAGGCCCCGCTCGCTCAGTTCTCCGACGAGCAGGAGCTCCTCTTGGCCTACGACGTGGGCAAGATCGACACGCGCAACGATGTCGTCATCAAGAACCACTCCGTGCCGCATCTCGCCCTGCACTCGCCGGTCGAAGTCACGGTCAAGGCGTGGGACGAGGCCGCGGGCGCGATCACGGACCAGGTCATCCGCACGACGGTTGGCCGGGTGATCTTCAACCAGGCGCTGCCTGACCGGCTGCGCTTCACCAATAAGACGATGAACCGGACGGCGCTGCGCGAGCTGGTCGCGGAGTGCTACCGGGTGCTCGGCCCAACGGAGACCGCACACCTGGTCGACGGCATCAAGTCGGTCGGCTTCCACTACGCGACGCGCGGTGGCATGACGATCTCCGTCGACGACATCGCCATCCCGGCGGCGAAGCCGGCCCTGCTGAAGCAGGCCGACGAGCAGGTCGCGGCAATCGACAAGCAGTTCCAGCGCGGCCTGATCACCGACGAGGAACGCTACGAGCAGGTAGTCGACGTCTGGAAGAAGACCACCCAGACGATCAGCGACCAGATGATGGAGGCGCTCGATCCGACGGGCGCCGTGACCATGATGACCGCCAGCGGTGCCCGCGGTAACAAGGGCAATATCGGTCAGCTGGGCGGCATGCGCGGCCTGATGGCCGACCCCACGGGTCGGATCATCGACGTGCCGGTGCGGAGCAACTTCCGCGAGGGCATGACCGTCCTCGAGTACTTCATCTCCACCCACGGCGCTCGCAAGGGCCTGGCCGACACAGCTCTACGAACGGCTGACTCCGGGTATCTCACCCGGCGGCTCGTTGACGTCGCCCAGGACGTGATCACCCGCGAGGACGATTGCGGCACCGAGGAAGGCACCTGGATCACGCGCAAGGAGACCGAGGAGTTCGCCCCGGAGGCTGATGCCTTCCTGCGGCGCATGGTCGGTCGCTTTGCCGCCGGTCCCATCACGACCCAGACCAAGTCGCGCAAGAAGGACGGCGAGACGATCGTCGAGCGCAACCAGGAGATCACCGAGGAGATCGCCGGGCGGATCATTGCCGCAGGCATCGAAGAGGTGCTGGTGCGCTCGCCGCTGACCTGCCAGTCACGCCACGGCGTGTGCCGCGCGTGCTACGGCCGCAACCTTGCGACCGGCGGGCTCGTCGGCATCGGCGAGGCGGTGGGCATCATCGCCGCGCAGTCGATCGGTGAGCCCGGCACGCAGCTGACCATGCGCACGTTTCACACCGGCGGCGTCGCCGGGTTGGACATCACCGCCGGTCTGCCGCGCGTCGAGGAGCTGTTCGAGGCGCGCATGCCCAAGGGCAAGGCCGAGATCAGCCACATCGACGGCGTGGTCGAAGTCATCCAGACCGAGGGCGGCGCGCGCCGCGTCAAGGTCACCTCGCGCGAGGAGTTCGACACCCCGCTGCGCATCGGCAAGGGCCACGAGCTGCTCGTCGCCGAAGGCGATCACGTCGAGGCCAACCAGGTCGTCGCCAAGGCTGCGGGCAAGAAGGGCGCCAAGGACGAAGAGATCCGGACGCTCGACAAGGGCCTCGTGGTCAAGTCCGACGATGGGCTCCGAATTCGCTCGGAGGACGTGGTCGAGCGCGAGTACGCCATCCCGCACAACGCCAAGCTGCTCGTTGAGAACGGCCAGCTCGTGCGCGCGGGCGATCCGATCACCGACGGCCCCATCAACCCGCAGGAGTACCTCGAAACGCGCGGTCGCGATGCAGTGCAGCGCTACCTGGTCAAGGAAGTGCAGCGCGTGTATCGATCACAGGGCGTGACCATCAACGACAAGCACATCGAGATCATCGTTCGCCAGATGCTGCGCAAGGTGCGCATCGATCAGCCCGGTGATAGCGAGCAGCTGCCGTTCGAGCTGGTCGACAAGTTCGACTTCGAGGAGATCAACAACCAGGTCATGTCCGAGGGCGGCGAGCCGGCAACGGCTGAGACCGTGCTGCTGGGCGTGACCAAGGCTTCGCTGAACACCTCATCGTTCCTCGCTGCCGCTTCCTTCCAGGAGACGACGCGCGTCCTCACGGAGGCGGCGATCACCGGCTCCAAGGACCGCCTGTTGGGCCTCAAGGAGAACGTCATCATCGGCAAGCTCATCCCGGCTGGGTCGGGAGCGCCGCAGAACCTTGCTGCCGCTCGGGCTGCCGCCCGGCGCGCCGCAGCCGAGGCGCTGGCCGGTGGCGAGCTGCCGGAGGGCTTCGGCGACGAGGAGATCAACATCTTCCTCGCAGAGGCACAGGCCCGCGCCGAGGCAGAGGCTGAAGCCGCTGCCCGGCAGGATTTCAACCCGCTGCTCGGCGACACCGCCGGCGCGGAGGGCGCTCTCGATGGCCAGAACCCGTTCCTGATGGAGGACGACGACGAGGACGACGAGGACGACGAACTGCCGTCTCTCGAGGAAGAGGCGCCGGCCGCGGTAGCGACCGCGACCAAGGCCAAGGCCCCCGCCAAGACAAAGGCTCCTGTCAAGACAAAGGCGGCCGCCAAGACCGGGAGCTAGACTGCTCTTACAACCTCGCTTTTCAGAGAACCCGCCGGACTATCACCCGGCGGGTTTTCGTTTGTCCGCGCGGGGGAGTGGGGGCGGGTCCTGTCCCTGCGACCGTGGTCGGGGGGGGGGGCGCGCCGCATCGAGGTTGTCAGAATTCGACCTCTTTTGGTACACTGCGCGTTCGTGGCCTGAGGGCTGCACGTCGTTCCCGATGCGGGAGCGGTACCAGAGGCAAATAGCCGCCGCGGTGCTGAGCATCGGGTCCACCAGTTGAAATAAGGCGACCGGTCCACGCGCGCGACTGCGCGGGGGAGGGCCGGCATCGCAACGAGTCACCAAGACATAGGGAGTCGTAGTTCGTGCCGACGATCAGCCAGCTCGTGCGCCATGGCCGCCAGCCTCGCATCCGCAAGGTCAAGGCGCCCGCCATGCGCAAGAACTGGAACAGCCTCCGCCAGAAGGTGGAGCCGATCCCAGGCGCCCCGCAGAAGCGTGGCGTCTGTCTTCAGGTGCGCACGATGACGCCCAAAAAGCCCAACTCGGCGCTGCGCAAGATCGCCCGCGTCCGCCTGTCGAATCAGCAGGAAGTGACCGCCTACATCCCGGGCATCGGCCATAACCTGCAGGAGCACTCAGTCGTGCTCGTGCGCGGCGGCCGCGTGCGCGATCTCCCGTCCGTGAAGTACCACATCATCCGCGGCACGCTCGATGCCGCCGGCGTGCGCGACCGCAAGCAGAGTCGCTCGCTGTACGGCGCCAAGAAGCCCAAGTAAGGCCAGGTAGAGAGAAGTGCCTCGTCGAGCCTCAATCGCGCGCAAGGAAAAGTACGCGCCGACGCTTTCGCGCACCACGGACAAGATCGTCGTCAAGCTGATGATGAACGGCAAGAAGGGCCTCGCTGAGCGCATCCTGCGTCAGGCCCTCGCCCGCGCTGAGGCCAGCGCGCGTCGCCCCGGCCTCGAGGTGCTTGACGCCGCGCTCCGCAACGCGACGCCCATCATCGAAGTCAAGCCGCGCCGCGTCGGTGGCGCCACTTATCAGGTTCCGGTCGAGATCCGCGGCGATCGCCGCATGAGCCTCGGCGTGCGCTGGATCGTCCAGGCCGCGCGCAAGCGCACCGGCAAGAGCATGTCAGAGAAGCTCGCGGGCGAGCTCGTCGACGCCATGAACGGCGTTGGCGCGGCCGTCAAGCGCCGCGAGGATACCCACAAGATGGCGGAAGCCAACAAGGCGTTCAGTCACTTCAAGTGGTAGCCGCGTCCGTGACCAGCCCCAGGGATAGCGCCAACAGCGCCTCGCGCCAGGTGCCGCTTGCGCGTACCCGAAACATCGGCATCATCGCCCACATCGACGCTGGCAAGACCACCGTGACCGAGCGCATCCTCTTCTACACCAAGAAGATCTACAAGATCGGCGAGGTGCATGAGGGCGCCGCCACGATGGATTGGATGCCCCAGGAGCAAGAGCGCGGCATCACCATCACGGCCGCGGCGACGACCGCATTCTGGGGCGATCATCGCATCAACATCATCGATACGCCCGGGCACGTGGACTTTACCGTTGAAGTCGAGCGGAGCCTGCGCGTCCTCGACGGTGCAGTCGTCGTTTTCGATGGCGTTGCCGGTGTCGAGCCCCAGTCGGAGACGGTCTGGCGCCAGGCTGACCGCTACGGCGTGCCGCGCATCTGCTTCATCAATAAGCTCGATCGCACGGGCGCCGACTTATGGCGCTGTGTCCAGTCGATCAAGGATCGACTCGGCGCCAACGCAGTGCCTATCCAGATCCCGATCGGGAAAGAGGCCACGTTCAAGGGCGTAATCGACTTGGTGACCATGAAGGCCATCACGTACGGCAACGACCTGGGCGACGAGATCATCGAGGGCGAGATCCCCGCGGAGCTCAAGGCCGAGGCTGACAAGCATCGCGCGGTCATGATCGAGGCTGTCGCCGATATGGACGATGACCTGACGCACAAATATCTCGAAGGCCACGACCTGTCCACCGAGGACATCAAGCGCGGCCTACGCCTGGGCACAATCAGCACCAGGATCATCCCGGTCCTGACTGGCTCGGCGCTCAAGAACAAGGGCGTTCAGAAGATGCTCGACGCAGTCGTCGACTACCTGCCTAGCCCGCTCGACGTTCCACCGATGGTGGCCACGGACCCACGCACAGGTGCGGAATTGGTCCGGCCGCCCAGCGACAACGCGCCGTTTAGCGCGCTCGCGTTCAAGATCGCCGCCGACCCCTTCGTCGGCAAGCTGTGTTTCTTCCGCGTCTACTCGGGCACCTTGAAGGCCGGCTCGTACGTGTACAACGCATCAAAAGACAAGAAGGAGCGCATCGGCCGCATACTCCAGATGCACGCCAATCACCGCGAGGAGATCGACGAGGTCTTCGCCGGTGACATCGCCGCTGCCGTCGGTCTCAAGGACACCTTCACTGGCGACACTCTGGCTGATCCAGACCACCCCGTCGTGCTCGAGTCGATGACCTTCCCCGAGCCGGTCATCGAGGTCAAGATCGAGCCCAAGACGAAGGTCGACCAGGACAAGCTGGCGATTGCTCTGCAGCGGCTCGCTGAGGAAGATCCGACCTTCCGGGTCAAGACTGCCGAGGAGACGGGCGAGACGCTCATCGCCGGTATGGGCGAACTGCACCTCGACGTTCTGGTCGACCGCATGATCCGCGAGTTCAAGGTCGCCGCCAACATCGGCAAGCCCCAGGTGTCGTATCGCGAGACCATCCGTCGGGCGGCCGAGGGCAACGGTCGCCACGTCAAACAGACCGGTGGCAAGGGCCAGTACGGACACGCCGTCATCAAGATCGAGCCGCTCGAGAAGGGCGGCGGGTACCAGTTCGTCGACAAGATCGTCGGCGGCACGATCCCGCGGGAATACATCAAGCCGGTCGACCAGGGCATCCGCGAGGCGCTCCAAACGGGCATCTACGCGGGCTATCCGATGGTCGACGTGAAGGTGACCCTGTTCGACGGCTCATTTCACGACGTCGACTCTTCGGAGATGGCGTTCAAGATAGCCGGCTCGCTGGCAATCAAGGACGCTGTCGGAAAGGCCGACCCGGCCATCCTCGAGCCGATCATGCGCATCGAAGTGACCATGCCCGAGGAGTTCATGGGCGACGTAATCGGCGATCTCAACAAGCGCCGCGGCCACATCGAGGGCATGGAGAACCGGCAGGGAACGCAAGTCGTGCGCGCCTTCGTGCCGCTCGCCGAGATGTTCGGCTACGTGACCCAACTGCGGTCAATGACCCAGGGTCGCGCATCGTCCTCGATGGAGTTTTCACACTACGCCGAAGTCCCCAAGAGCATCGCCGAGGAGTTGGCCCAAAAGGCCCACGGCTGACCTAAGGCAGGAGAGGAGCGACACAGACATGGCCAAGAAGAAGTTCGAGCGCACCAAGCCGCACGTCAACATCGGCACCATC
>JARXKQ010000014.1 GCA_030271555.1 Chloroflexota bacterium
CGGACGTTGGCCACGCCTGCGGCCACAACGTCATCGCGACCTCCGCCCTGGGCGCGGCCGTTGGGTTGGCCGCGGTCGCCGATGGGGTCGGCGTCACCGTCAGCGTCATCGGTACGCCGGCGGAAGAGGGCGGCGGCGGCAAGATCGTGATGGTCGAAAAGGGCGTCTTCAACGACGTCAATTGCGCTCTGATGATCCATCCCGGTCCGGCCGATGTGCTCGAGCCGGAGGTGCTCGCCGCGCAGTCGCTCGACATCATCTACACGGGCGTCCCGTCGCACGCGGGCGCGGCGCCAGAGAAGGGCGTCAACGCCGCCGACGCGCTGGTCATCGCCCAGACCGCGATTGGCTTGTTGCGGCAGTCGCTCCTGGCGAGCGATCGGGTGCACGGCATCGTGACCTCAGGCGGCGAGGCGGTGAACATCATCCCGGCACGCACGACGGCGCATTGGATGGTTCGCGCCGCAACCGCCGCGCGGCTCGATGAGTTGCGCGCCAAGGTCCTGCGCTGCTTCGAGGCCGGGGCACTCGCCACCGGCGCGAAGCTCGAGGTCAAGGAATACCCGGTCTACGCCGACATGCGCCACGACGCGGATCTGGTCGGGCTCTACCAGAAGAACGCGGAGGCGCTGGGTCGGTCGTTCGGCGGCACGACCACGTTCACCCGCTTCTCGACCGACCAAGGCAACGTCTCGTACGTCACCCCGTCAATCCACCCGATCCTCGATATCGGCTGCTCTCCGGCGGTGAACCACCAGCCCGAATTCACCGCCGCGACCATCGCGCCGGCCGGCGACAAGGCGATCCTCGATGGCGCGCTTGCCCTCGCCTGGACCGCCATCGACGCCGCCACCGATCCCGCTCTGCGGGCGCGCCTCGTCGGCTAGCCCGCGCGGAGCACCAGGATGTGCTGGTGGACGATGTTGGGCACGAAGGAGCGCGGGTAGCCGTAGGGGCGCAGGCGCGTACCGGCCTGGTACCAGATGAGATCGCCCTTGGTGACGAAGCCGACCTTCTCCGCGCGCGACGCCAGGTCCGAGCCGGTGAAGCGGTAGCGACCGTCCTGGTACGCGTCGCGCACGATTACCGTCATGTATCCGCCCGCACGCAGCACCCGCCGCAGGCCAAGGAACACGCCTTCCATCCGATCCAGGTACTCGTCGTACGTCGCGCTATTCGCGATGTCGCCGTGATGTGAGGTGACCATCGCGTAGTCGGTCCGTCGGTTGGCGAACTTCTCCGCCAAAGCGCCGCCGGCCATGGTCAGCTTTAGCTGGGGGTTGTAGGGCGGGTCCGTCGCGACGAAGTCGACGGATCCGTCGGCCAAGTCGGCCATCAAGGCGACCGCATCACCGACTACCAGTTGGCAGCCAGAAGCATCAAAGGTGCGCGGGCCACCCGGGTCTGATGTGCCCAAGTCGGCCAGTTCGGTGCCTGTCGAATCGGCGACGACGGCGGCGTACACGTCCGCCCAACGCTGCTCGATCTCGAAGCCGATAGCTTTCCGCGGCGACCTGCAAACAGCCGCTCCCAGCAGGGTCCCGCCAACGCCGGCAAAGGGATCGAGGACCGTCTCGCCGGACTTCGTGAAGAACTCGATCAGCTTGGCCATCAGCCGCGGCGGCTTGTTCGCGCCGTGTGCCTTGCGCGCCGCGTGTCCGAGCTCGGACGGATACGCGGTCGTCCACAAAGACTTCGTGAAGTACAGCCACTCCTCGCCGGTCAGCTCATTGAGCGTGTTGTCTGGGTGCAACGAACCGGCCATAACCCTCCAAGTATCCACTGCACCGCCGCTATCCTTCGACCCATGGCGTTCATCGGGCGTGAGCGCGAGCTGGCCGCGGTGGGGGCGGCTCTGCAGCGTAGTTCGCAGCGCGAGCTGACCCGAGTCGCGATCAGCGGTCCACTCGGGATCGGCATTACGACCATGCTCGATGAGCTCGAGACGCGCATCGCCAAGGCGTCCGACCTGGCCAAGGTCACCATCGTCCTCGCGCGCTGCCTGGAGCCAGAAGCGGGCATCGCCTACGCCGGACTTCGAACAGCGTTGGGCAAGGAGTTCGACCGCGCTCTTGCGGTCAAGCCCGCGCTTGACGCGCCCGAACAGCGCGGCGCCCGCGTCCGCGAGAGCCTGTTGCGGCTGCTCGAAGCCAAAGCCGCGAACGGTCAGGTGTGCCTGATCGTCGAGGACCTCGAACACGCCGACCCCGGCACGCGCGGGCTGATCTCGATGCTGCTGCGGCTTCGCCGGCGAATCGCATTGACTCTCGTCGTGACCTATCACGGCGATGAGATGGGGCGCGGCCATGCTGCGGCCGGTCTGGTTTCCGAGATCGAGGCGAGCGACGAGGTGGAGCGTGTCGCCCTGGAGCCGATGACCGCGGAAGAGTTGATGGCCCTGGTGGAGCCGCTCAACGGCGAGCGGCCAACCTTGAGCTTCATGGCAGCGGTACGCGTGGGTTCGCGCGGTAACCCATTGGTGGCGACTCAGCTCGTCGATGCGAACCAGCGCCAGGCGGGTATCCGACTTTCCGATCCGCTCGAGGAGATCATCCACGCCCGACTCTCCCAGCTGGACAAGCCAACCCTGCGCGCCCTGCGCTTGCTTTCTGCTGCGCGACGACCCATGACGACCGACGCGCTGGCCAAGGTCCAGCTCACCGACGGGCACCTGGCGCGCACCGGCATCGCAGCACTGGCCGAGAGCGGGCTGGCGTCGGGCGGCGAGGACGAAGTGCCGTTGACGATCCACCAGCTGGTCGCGGAGGCGATCGATCACTCGACACTGCCGGGCGAGTTGCATGCGCTGCACGGAGCACTGGCTGAAGCGAGCGCTGGGTCGCCGGCGATTGCCGCGTGGCATTGGTCACGCGCCCTGGCGCCGGCGCGCGCCCGCGATCCGTACCTTGCCGCGGCCCGAGCCGCGGAGTCGGTCGATCCCGGACCCACCGCCGCGGCGAACTACAACGCTGCGCTGGAGCTCGATCTCGAGGGCGCGGCCGATGCCGACACGATCGCCCGGGCCGCCGCCGCGGCAGACGCGGCCGGCTCTTTCCGCCACGCAGCGACGCTCGCTGAGCAGGCGATCGAGCGGCTCGCTGGTGGCCGTGTGGAGCGGTTGCTGACGTCGCGTGCCACCGCAGAGGCGCGCAACCAGGCCGCGATCCTGAGCGAAGCCCTGGGTCGCTACCGCCGCTCGTCTGGCGACAGCCTGGGCGGCCGAGCGGCAATCGAGCAGGCACTCGAGCTCTGTGGGACGGAACCGGGCGCGACACGGGCGCGCATCCTCGCGTCGCTGGCACAGGACCTGATGCTCGCCGACTACGAGGGCCACTACGACGACAGCGCGGAACGCGCCGAGGAAGCCCGCCGCGCGGCGAAGGCAGCCGGTAACGACGGCCTGGCCGATTTTGCCCATGCCACCGACACGCTCGCCGTGGACCTGGCCTTCGGCAAGGGCGAGATCAACCGCGCGCTGGGGCTGCTCGACGAGGCCATCGAGGCGGCGCGCCAGGCCGGTCGGCTGGACGAATTGATGCGCTGCTACGCGAACAAGACGACGCTGCTCGACCTCGACTCGCGCCGCGAGGAAGCGCTCGCCGTGGTCAAGGAAGGCATAGAGGAGGCCGAACGCGGCGGCCTCGCGCTGACCTACGGCTCGTTCCTGCGCGGCAATGCCGCGGACATCCTGTTCCAGCTGGGCCGCTGGGCCGAGGCGGAGGCCGAGTGCCGCGCGGCGCTCGAGTTCCCGCCCGCCGGCGTTCCGTGGTTCAGCCCCATCCTCTACCTGGGGCTGGTCCTGGTTGAGTCGCGCAACGATGAAGAGGCCGCGCGGCTCGTGGGTCAGACGCTGCTCGAGGTCGAGGCGGTGCCCGCCGGCCAATGGTCCGCGCTCGTGCTGCGCAGCGCGGTCAGCCTCGCGTTGTGGCGGGGTGAGATCGCCGATGCGGTCGCGGCCGCCGACAACGGCTGGGCGCAGGTCCTGGAAACGGACGACGCGCACCAGATGGCCTTTGCTGCCGCGACCGTCCTCGAGGCGTGCGCAGCGGCCGCCGAACGCGGTCGCGCCCGCCGTGACTACTCCGCGGTCGCGGACGCGGGCGCGCTCGCCGCGCGCGTCCTGCCGGTCGCCACAGAACAGATGGCAAAGCCCGGATTGCCCAAGAGCGTCGGTGCGCGGCGCGAGGCCGAGCTGTATCTCGCGACCGCGCGCGCCCACGACGACCGCGTTCGCGGCAAGGCCAAACCTGAGCCGTGGGCCAAGCTGGCCGAGGCGTGGGCTCAACTCCACATCCCGTACAACCAGGCCCGCGCGCTGTGGTGGCAAACGGCGGCGCTGCTGCCTGACCGGACGCGCCGTGACGAAGCACGAAAAGCGCTCACAATCGCGTGGAAGA
Source organism: Chloroflexota bacterium (assembly GCA_030271555.1). Lineage (GTDB taxonomy): Bacteria > Chloroflexota > Limnocylindria > Limnocylindrales > CSP1-4 > JALYGJ01. The sequence goes on from JARXKQ010000014.1 coordinate 4,398, forward strand.
TAGCCGGCAAGCTGCCCGCCGCGCCGCTGTGCAAGGCCCTCGCCGAGTTAGGCGTCCGCGGCAACATCCGCCTGCCCGAGGACAAGCTCGTCGCGATCCCCATCCAGCCGGAGGCGGGCACCAGGGAACTGGTCGCAGTAGGCCCAGGTCCGGCGACCACTCTGGCGGCTCGGATCGGCACCGGCCAGAAGTCGGCTACCGGCGGCAGATTCGGGCTGAGTCCGCGTGAGTCATCGGTGCTGGTCATCCTCACCGAGGGTCGAACCAACCGCGAGATCGCCGAGCGGCTCTTCATCAGCGAGCGTACCGTGGCGGTCCACGTACGGCGCATTCTCCAGAAGATGGGCGTGAAGGGCCGTGTCGAGGCGGCCGGCGTCGCCATTCGACTGGGCTTGGTGCCGGAAGCCAAGGTCCGGCGCTGAACACAAAACACGCGGCTAACCGGCGACATTCCGCGCAATCGGCCAGAATGGCGGGCATGCATCCCCAGCCAAAGCTCATTCGCTTCGCGCTGCCGCTCGCCATCGCGTTGATCCTGTCCGCTTGCGCAGGCGCGGGGCCAGGCTGGACGTATGCGCCGCTGGGACCTACCGCGGCGCCCACTGCGGCCGCGACCGCGACCCCCGCGCCCAGCGGCCCCGGCGGCCCCGGGCTGACGATCGAGGTCAAGACAACTGACGCCAACCCCCTCGTCTTCGAACCGGCCATGATCGAGGTGCCGGCGAACACGAGCATCACCGTGAACTACACGAACGACTCGGCCATCCCGCACAACATCGACTTCTTCAACGGGGCCGACCAGACCTCATCTAGCCTGGCCAAGACCGACATCGTGACCGGTCCGGGTGCGGTGAAGTCGGTGACATTCACCACGCCGGCCGCGGCCGGTGACTATTTCTTCTGGTGTGACGTCCATCAGACGTCAATGGCCGGAATGCTTCACGTTACCCAGTAGGCGTAGCACTACCCACACTGAGTTCGTCAGGACGAAGGTATGTCACTGAACCCATCGCCGACACTCGCCGCGCTGCTCTCGTTTCTATTCCCCGGCCTGGGCCAGATCTACGCGGGCTCCATCCGCAGGGGCGTGCTCTGGGCGCTGCCCATGCTGCTGTTCATCCTGAGCATCGTCTGGCTGATGATCGGGCCCAAGATCGCGATCGCGAACCTTGTCTTCAACCCGCAGACACGCGTCGCGATCCTCGTGCTCAACCTCGCCTTCTTCCTGTACCACGTTGCCGCGATGGTCGACGCCTATTCGCAGGCGAAGACCGAGCGCTACCGCGGCTTCAGTCGCACCTCGTCGACAGCGCCAATCGCTCTCGCCGCACTCGTGGCGTTCACGATGGTGCTCCATGGTGTGCCCGAAGTCATTGGCTTTGATGCCAACAATGCCGCCAACATCATCGGCGTAGGCCACCCGGACGTCCTCACGAGCTTCACCCCGCGGCCGACGGGGTCGATTCCCCCCACGCCGCTAGTAACGCCCTCGCCCGATAACACGGCTACGCCCGGCAGCAGTGGCGAGCCGACGCCAGAGCCCACGCCATCGGGCCCGGTGGGTCCCACACCCACGCCTCTGCCCTGCCCGCAGGCGGACTACACGGGTTGGGCGCCTGCCGCCGATGGCCGGCTGAACATCCTCCTGTCCGGGTCGGACTCACGTTCGGACGAAGGCGCGAGCACGACCAGCATCCGCACCGACTCGATGATGCTGCTGTCGGTCGACATCGCCACATGTAAGACCGCGTTGTTCAGCTTCCCGCGCAACATGGGCTGCGACACGCGCTACCCAACGTGGTTCCACATTGCGCTGGAGAACGGCCAGGACTACCCCGACTGCCTGAATTACCTGTGGCGCTCGGCCGCAGCCAGCCCCGCCAACTTCCCCGGCTCAGATGGGATCGGCGCGGAGTGCCAGGCGCAGTTTGACTGCGAGAGAGGCTGGCGTGCGCTCACAGGCGCAATCCAGAACTTTGCCAATCAACAGATCGACGGCGTGATCTCGGTCAACCTCAAGGGCTTTGTGGCGCTCGTAGACGCGCTGCCCGGCAACGGCGTGTGGATCGACGTCCCCAAGCCCGGGCTGCAGGATCTACCCACGCCGTGCCCCACGCAGCAGGACCCGAACCACCAATGCGGCTACTACAACTCCCAGGAACAGCTCATGCCGGTCAACTTCGATCCCGGCTGCCAGTTCCTGAACCCTGAGGAGGCCCTCGCCTTCGCCCGGTCGCGCCATCAGGACGACGACTACCAGCGCGCGCGCCGCCAGCAGATCTTCCTCCAGCAGGTCCGCAAGCAGCTCGACCCGCTCTCGCTACTGACCAATATCAACAGCCTGCTGACCGCAGCCGAGCAGAACCTTTTCATGACCTTCCAGCAGACCGACTTTTCGTACTTGGCCCAGATCGCGTCGCACGTCGACGCCGATCGGCTGTACCGGTACGACTTCGCGCCGGCCCGCCTGGCGGAAGTCGGCAGCATGGACGGCATGGCGGCGAAGATCTCGAACATCTTCTCCGAGCCCGAACCGGTGCCGGACAACCAGAACCAGGATCCCTGCCCCCCCAAGAGCTAGGGCGTCGGCTCTAGCGGAGCAGGCCCCGCCGCTGTAGATCGGCCTGAAGCTCGGGCAACGAGGTGACGACGTTCGCGCCGGCGCGCACCAGGGTCTCGCCACTCACCGCGCCGTAGGCGACTGCCACCGCGACCATCCGCGCCGCCGTCGCCGCCTGCATGTCCCAGGTTGAGTCGCCGATGTACCAGCACGCGCTGGCCGGCAGGTCGAGCTGCTGGGCCGCGAGCAATAGCAGGTCCGGGGCGGGCTTGGCGTGCTCGACGTGGCTGCCATCGATGATGCGCGGCTTCTGGCTGAGTTGCAGCGCGTCGACCGATGTGCCCACCTGCTCCGCGCGGCTCGATGTGGCGACGGCCCAGGGCAAGTCGCTTGCCGTCAGCGCGACGAGAAGGTCGTGCGCCCCGCTCGTGGGCTGAGGATCGGTGTTGAGCCCGTCGTAGATCTGGCCGCAGCGCTTGTCGATCGCCTCTGCCTTGTCATCGCTGATGGGGTGACCGGCAACATCCGCGACCTCATGGGCGAGCCGCTTCCCGTCAGAGCCGATCAGCCGCGCTACGTGCTCGCGCTCAGCCTTGATGCGCACCTCTTGGAAGACCTGCAGCCAGGCCTCGATGCGCGTCTCGACCGTGTTGACGAGCGTCCCATCGAGATCGAAGACCAGCGCCCGCGGATCCTCGAGCTCGTCGAGAGTGCTCAGCGCCGCCTCCGGAAGAAGATGAACGCCACGATCGCGATCATCGCGATGGCTGCGAGCCCCACGGCGATGATCGGGTCTTTCGAATCCGTGACGGGTTCGCCATCGTTAGGCGGCGGCATGATGCTCACGAGGACACCGAAGGTGTAGCTGCCGCGCTCCACCGCTGCATCGTCGGCCGAGACCGCCGTCCACCGTACCGTGTACTCGCCCTCCGGCAGAGCGGGCAGCTCGGCGATCAGCACATGCGCATCCCCCGGGCTGACATTGCCCGTGGCTACCTGGGCGCCGCCCGCGTCCTGGACAACGAGGGAGCTGCTATCGGGTGTCAGCTCATCATCGAACGTCGCCGTGAGGAAGCCTCGCGTGGTCGTAAGCGTCCCGCCAGCAGGTGGATCGGAACTCACGAGCTCAGCGTGCCCGAGTGCGATTACCGGCAGGGCCGCCAGCGCGATGAAGGCAACAATTGCCGCAGCAACTCTCATGAATCGGATGTTAGTTGAGCCGCCAGATCGGCCGGCTCGGTCACCGGCGCGCGGCAGGCGAAATTGCGGCACACGTAAGCGGTCGCGCGGCCGTCGCGCAACGGACGATCGGCTAGCAGCTGCACCGTCGCGGACGTGCCCACGGCGATGACCGACAGCGGCCGATAGCCCTTTCGAACCTCCGCCAGCATGCCCTGGGCATCAACCGACGTGGGATCGCCCGCGATTGCGATCTCAACGACGTCGCCCGTTGCGAGGGTCATGGCATTGAGCCATTGAGCGAACGCGGTGGGGAAGCGCAGCGCGTAGGCCGTAACGCCGGCGACGGCTGATTCCGCGGCGGTTCGATAGCGGTCGTCAGCGGTGAAGGCGGAGAGTCGGAGCAGGACTTCCGCGGCCATCGCGCCGCCAGAGGGGATCGCGTTGTCCTGCAGGCCCTTGGGTCGGGTGATGAGTGCCTCGTGGTCATCGGCGGTGTCAAAGAAGCCGCCCGCTGGGTCGGCAAAGTGCGCCAGCACCTGGTCCGCCAATTCGCGCGCCGCGACGAACCAGGGCTCGTCGAACGTGGCCTGGTAGAGGGCAAGCAGACCGTCGGCGAGATGGGTGTAGTCCTCGAGCGTGCCAGCCGCCACCGCGCGGCCGTCCTTCCACGAGCGGCTCAGCCGGCCATTCGCGTCGCGGAGGCGCGTGAGGAGCAGGTCAGCGGCGCCGGCGGCCACGGCGGCCAGGCGCGGCTCATCGAAGGCCGCGGCCGCGTCGGCAAAGGCCGCGATCGCCAGGCCGTTCCACGAGGTGAGCACCTTGTCGTCGCGCGCGGGCTGCGGCCGCTTCTGCCGCACGGCGAAGAGCTTGTCACGCGACTCCTTGAGCTGTTGCTCGTCACCTTCGCCGACGCGCGACAGGATGGTGTGGCCTTCCCAGTTGCCGTTTGCCGTGACGCGGTAAGCGCGGCAGAACTCTGTTGCCGCCTCAACGCCGAGGATCGCCTCGATCTCTGCCAGCGACCAGACGTACGTCGCGCCTTCCACACCCGCCGTGTCGGCGTCGAGGCTCGCCGCGAACCCGCCGTCCGGCGTGAGCAGGTCGCGCTCCATGAAGGTCAGCGTGTCGAGCGCCACCTCACGGGAGCGGTCGTCGTGCGTCAGCTGCCACGCATGGATATAGGCGCGCGCGAGTTGCGCGTTGTCGTAGAGCATCTTCTCGAAGTGCGGCACGAGCCAGAGCGCGTCCGTGGCGTAGCGCGCGAAGCCGCCGCCCAGTTGGTCGTGAATTCCGCCGTTGGCCATCGCGTCCAAAGAGCGCCGACCGATCGCCAGCGGCCGATCGTCACCGATGCGGGTCGCGGCCTGGCGGAGCAGGAACTCGATCGTCATGGGCTGCGGGAACTTGGGTGCGCCACCCCAGCCGCCGGTACGTGCGTCGAAGCCGCGCTCGATCGCTGCGAGCGCCTCGTCGAGCACCGGCCTATCCAGCTCCGCGGCGGCGGCACCATGCGCCGCATGGCGGCCTTCCTCGGCAATCGCCTGAGCGAGCGCTCTGCCCGACTGCTCGATCTCGTCCCGTCGATCGCGCCACGCCTCAGTGATACCGGCCAGCACTTGGCGAAAGGACGGCAGCCCGTGGCGCGGCTGGTCGGGGAAGTACGTGCCGCCGTAGAAGGGCCGTCCGTCGGGCGTCAGGAAGACGCTCATGGGCCATCCGCCGCTGCCGGTCATCTGCTGGACCGCATCCATGTATATCGCGTCCAGATCGGGCCGCTCCTCGCGGTCGACCTTGATCGCCACGAAGTTCTCGTTCATCAAACTCGCGGTCGCCTGATCCTCGAACGACTCACGTTCCATCACGTGGCACCAGTGGCACGCGGCGTAACCGATCGACAGGAAAATCGGCCGGTCCAGCTCCGTTGCCCGGGCCAGCGCCGCGTCACCCCAGGGGTACCAGTCGACCGGGTTGTGAGCGTGCTGCAGCAGGTACGGGCTGGTCTCTGTGGCGAGCCTGTTGGTGTGCTGGGGTTCCTGATCGGACATCGAGCGATCGTACAGTCGCGTCCGATACGATCGGAGACGTGTCCAGGGCCGCCGCGATCGTTCTCGCCGCGGGTGCCGGTAGCCGGTTCGGCGGGCAGAAGCTGCTGGCCGAGCTGAACGGCACGCCGATCCTGCAGTACGTGCTGAACATCGCCGCCACGGCTGAGCTCGACCCCGTCGTTATCGTTCTTGGCGTGGACTCAGAAGCCCTGGTGACGCGACTGTGGTGGCGCGACGAGGTCCGGCTGGTCAATCCTACACCAGAAGCGGGGCTCTCGTCGTCCGTGCGCATGGGTCTGGCCGCGCTCGAGCTGTCTGACGCGGAGCGCGTCGTCGTCCTGTTGGGCGATCAGCCGCGCCTTTCCGCGACGCAGCTCGACACGATTTTGACCGCGCCCCAAGGTGCCGCTCGGCCCTTCGTCGTGCCGCGCTACGCAGGGGTGCCGGGCAACCCGGTGCTGCTCGAACGGGCTGCCTGGCCGCTCGCGGCCCAGCTCACAGGTGATGCCGGCATGGCCCAACTGTTCGCTGCGAGCCCAGAGCTCGTTCGGTACGTCGATGTCGACGGCACCAACCCGGACATCGACACGAGGCGGGACCTCGCCGACCTGGGGTCAGCGCCGCAGAGTTAGGCCCAGGTGGCCGTACGGCGGCCGTGGGTCGGTGTAGACCTTCACGCGCTCGTCGGCGGTAGAGGTCTCGGACAGGTCCCACAGCCGATTCTGCGAGTCGAACGAGATCTCGCTCAGTTGCGGCCAGCGGTCGAGCATGGCCTGGCCGATCTCGTGGATCAGGTGCTGGATCGACAGGCTGACAAACCGGTGGAAGACGGCCCCGACCATGTCGGCCACCTGCTCACCAGCGACGTACCGCTGGTGGTCGGCCGCGAGCGCAGTCACGGGCGAGTCGTACTTCCAGCCCAGGTCGAGGTGGATGTAGAGCGGGCGGTCCTTGCGCTCAGGCAGCGTCGTGTAGGAGTCGCGCGGGAAGTCGGCAAAGGAAGATCCGGTGACCTTCATCATCTGCAGGCCTATGCGCCCGGCCGACAGGTCGGTCACTTCGACGCCGCTGCTGGTTCGGTCAAGCTCCAGCGAAGCCGTTGAGCGATCGCCGTGCTGGCGCTCTAAGAGCACCTCGCTCTCGACGAAACCGCCGTCGGCGTCGGGCACGAGCGCCGGCTCGAATGGGATCTCCGTGCCGCTGACGCGCAGCCGCTCCATGTGCGGGTAGGTCTCGAGGAAGCGTCGGCCGATGAATTCGAGCCACTCCTCGAGCGTCGCGCCGGTGAAGGCGAGTGACTCGCGATGGATGAAGTTCTTCATCGTGTCCGTCGCCACGACGAGGCGGTTGTCGCCTTCCGTGTACGTGCTCATGAAGGCGGTGCCCAACACGCGCACGTTGATGGATGCGGCGAGCAGCGTGTTCGAACGGCCGGTGAAGCTCGATTCAGGGATCGCCGTGATGCCGGTCAGCGGCGTGGCGTACGTCCGGTACGTGGAGACGTCGGACTTGCCGTAGTAGATGTCCATCTCGGTCATGAGTGTCCCTCCGCGGTGGTTACAGGCAGCTTGGCGAGGCGGTCGCGGGCAATCGCGAAGACGTCGGCCAGGGCGCGCTCAAGCTCGGCGTCGCGGTCAGTGTCGAGGCGAGTCTTCATGAGCTCCGCGATCTCACGGC
>JARXKQ010000015.1 GCA_030271555.1 Chloroflexota bacterium
CCGGTTCGCTCTTCTGGGCGTTCATCTCGTGCAGGAACTTGGACAGCTCGCCGTCGGGCTTGTCGGCGCCATCTAGAGGCATGGGCACGATCAGGTTCGCGTCGAGCTGCGTGACCAGCTCAGCGGCTTTGGCAGCGCTGAGTGCCCCGCCGATGCCCACGCACACGATGTCGACCGGGCCGATCTCGCCCACCTGATCCTCCGTGAGCAGGTGGCCGACGTCGCCCAGATGGACGACGTGCACGCCGTCTAGCTCAAAGACAAAGCATGTGTTGGCGCCGCGCTGCTGGCCCAGCTCCTCGTCGCGGTATGTGCTGACGCCGCTGATCAGGACGTGGTGCACCTCGAATTCGCCCGGCGAATCGAGCAGGAAGGCTGGTTCGAGGCTTGTCGGCACCAGCAGGTCGGCGCGCTTGATCTTGGATTTCGCCTTGGTCGCGGCAGCCGCCTTGGTGATGCTCTCCAGGCCCAGGCTCGATTGCCCGTCGGGGTGGCTGTAGGTCGCGATATCGGCCGTCAGCCCGCGGCCGGTCGGGCCGACGATGCGCGGGAATGCGTCTGTGACCACGGTGCCCTCTTTGCCGCGCAGCCGAAGGCAGGTCTCGCCGTACGAAACAATCTCCATCGCTGCCCATTGTCGGGCAAAACCCGTCGGGCAAAAAGAAACGAGGGGCGCCTGCCCAATTGGCGCCCCTCGTTCCGAGGGAGGGAGAGGGAACTTAGAAGCGATGCTTCAGGTTCCGCTGCTCCGCAGACTAGGCAGGGCCGGTTTAGGCACCAGCCCCGAGACGGTGAAGAAACGGACATCAAATGTGGAAAGGCTCACAGGTGTCCACGCTGTCAGAATCGAGTCTGTGAACCGGGTCTGCGTGGTGTTCGCCGCGGTGGCGCTCGTCCTTGGTTGCACCAGCGCCACGCCAACCCCAACTCCGACTGTTCCGGCGCCGCCTCGCCCAACCGCCGACCTGACCGCCCAGATCGGTGCCGTTACAGGTTCCGTACCCGCCGTGCGCGAGCTGCAACCAACGCGTGACGTCCCGTTCGAGTTCATCACCCGCGACCAATTCCAGGCCAATCTGGCCAACCTCTTCAATTCCGACGTGCCGGAGAGCGTCCGCGCCACTGAGGCGCGGCTCTTCAAGCGCCTGGGCCTGCTACCCGCGGACGCCGACATGAATGCGCTCGTGAACGAGCTGTACGGCGCGCAGGTGCTCGCCTACTACAACCCCGACGACGGCAAGTTCTATGTCATTCAGCGTGATCAACCATTCAACGCGACTGACAAGCTCGTGGTCGCGCACGAGTACACCCACGCGCTGCAGGACCAGCACTTCAACCTGAAGGACAACACAATCACCGACAACTCGCGTGGTGACGCCCAATTGGCCCAACTCGCGGTGATCGAGGGTGATGCGACGCTTACTTCACAGCTGTGGGCGAACGATCACCTGGGCCTGGGCGACCTGTTGCAACTGCTCGTCGACGGCTTCAGCGCGCTCGACACCGCCTCACTTGACGGCGTGCCGCTGATCCTGCGCCGCCAGCTGGAGTTCCCCTACACCGAGGGCTTCACCTTCGCGACTGCGCTGCACGATCAAGGCGGCTACGACGCGGTGAATGACGCGCTGATAACTCCGCCGGCGTCGACGGAGCAGATCCTGCATCCGGACAAGTACTTCGCTCATGAAGGTCCCGTCGAGGTCTCCATGCCCGACATTTCGAGCTCGTTGGGAACCGGTTGGTCACTCGCCTATCAGCAAACGATCGGCGAGCTGCTGATACAGATCCTGGCCGCCGGCGGCGAGACGCCGCAAGTTGCCATCCCGGGCATCCCGGCTGAGTGGGCCCATGCGGACGTGGCCGCGGGATGGAACGGCGACCGACTGAACATGTACGAAAACACGGACGGCAGCTGGCTAATCGGATGGCAAACCGACTGGGATACGCAGGCAGATGCGGTCGCGTTCCGAGCACGCATCGACGAACTCGCCGGCACCTTTGGTGGACAGGTCGATCTCCACATCAACGGCGCTACTGTCGACGTCGCCATCCGCAATCAATGACCTACATCGAGTCGGGCGCGGAGATCCCCAGCAGGGCGAGCGCGGCGGCCAGTGTGAGGCGCGTCGAATCGACTAACGCGAGGCGATAGGCGGAGGTCGCGGGATCGGATGCGTCGACCACGCGTCGATCGCGGTAGAAAGCGTGGAACGTCGTCGCGAGCTCGGTCGCGAACGCGGTGATCGACTGCGTCTCCTGTTCTTCGGCTGCGTCGCGCACGATGTCAGGTAGGCGCAGCAGGTCCTTCGCCAGGCCAAGCGCAACCGGGTCGTCAGCCAGGCCGCCCGCGAGTGAATCGGCGGCTTTGAGTCCCTCGGCCGCGGCCTTGCGCAAGATGGAGCTGATGCGAGCATGCGCGTATTGCACGTAGTAGACCGGGTTCTCGCTCGACTCCTTCTTGGCGAGCTCGATGTCGAAGTCGATGCCGGTCGTGGGCGCGCGCGATGCGAAGAACCAGCGCGCGGCATCGACGCCCACCTCTGCGAGCAGCTCATCGAGCGTCACGAACTCCCCGGTGCGCTTGGACATGGACACCTCGACGCCGTCGCGCACGAAGTGGACCCAGGCGATCAGCAGGACATTGGTCGCGTCGCGGTTAAGGCCAAGCGCCTGCGCCGCGTTCTTGAGCCGCGCGACTGTGCCGTGGTGATCGGCGCCCCAGACGTAGATCAGTTCGTCAAAGCCGCGGCCGAACTTCTCGGACACGTAGCCGATGTCTGAGGCGAAATAGGTGGGCTCGCCGTTGGAGCGGATGACGACGCGGTCCTTGTCGTCGCCAAAGGCGGTCGAGCGGAACCACAGCGCGCCGTCCTGCTCGTAGACGTCGCCGCTGGCACGGAGCTTGTCGATCGCCCGGGCGACGTGGCCGTCGGTGTGGAGCGAGCTTTCGCTCTTCCACATGTCGAAACGGACGCCCAGATTGGCGAGGCTCTGTTCGATACCGGCGCGGATCTGCTCCGACGCCCATTCACCCAGGATCCAACCGGTGCGGTCAGGCTCCGATTCGGCCTTTTGCCAGACGTCGGCGGGAACGCTTTCGGCAAGCGGGCCGACATAGTCGCCGTGGTAGCCATCGTCGGGCACAGGCTGGCCGCGCTTCAGCGCCTGCACGGTCAGGCCCAGCTTCTCGACCTGGGCGCCGGAGTCGTTGAAGTAGTACTCGCGCGTGACCTGGTGGCCAACGGCCTCCAGCACGCGGCACAGCAGATCGCCCACGAAGGCGCCGCGCGCGTTGCCCACGGTGAGCGGCCCAGTGGGGTTGGCGCTGACGAATTCGACGTTGATCCTTTGGCTCTGCGCCAGCGGCGCGCGGCCGTAGTCGAGGCCGGCGGCGCGAATTGAGTCCGCGGCGCTCTCGACGTAGCCCGGCGCCAGCCAGATGTTGACGAAGCCCGGCCCCGCGACGTCGACCTTGCTGATCAGGTCATCGCCACTGCCGATGGCGGCGGCAAGCACCGCAGCGATGTCGCGCGGCGGGCGGCCCATCTTGCCGGCCATCTTCAGTGCCGCATTGGTCGCGTAATCGCCGTGCCCCGGGGATCCTGGCCGCGTCACCTCGTATGTGACCGGCGGCTCCGGCGGGAACGGCGGCAGTCGCCCGTCTTCAACCGCGGCCGCGAACGCAGCGACCACGCGGTCTCGAACAAGGTCGCGCGTCGTGTTCATTGACGCGAGCCTAACCGATGTTGAGCGTCATCCCCGGTTGGGCGAGGTCGACGGCGCCGCTGTACTCCTTGGCCGCGCCACCAATCAGTGCAGCCGCGCCCGCACGGTCATGGAAGTGCGTCAGGACCAACCGGGCAGCTCCCGTCCGCGCCGCGACGCCGCCGGCCTCGCCCGCTGTGAGGTGAATGCCCGGCGCGTCCCGCACTATGCCGAAGCCCGCCTCGCACAGCAGCGCGTCACCAGGCTTGACGAGCGGCAATAGATCGTCCGGCGCGCCGCAGTCGCCCGAGTAGACGATGCCCGGTCCGCTACCCGCCGCGGCGGAGACGCGGAACGCGAACGAGTCCGGAATATGGGTCACGTGCCGCGCTTCGATGCGCAGGTCGCCAATCGCGAACTCGCCCTCCGCAAGCGCTCCCCCGGCCAGGTCGGCGAAGAAGTCCGTGAATGGTGAAGGCTCGGAGTAGGCCATCTGGAACTCGGCATATCGAGGCCGGAGATCGGTGGGTCCGAACACCGCTGGTCCGACGCCCTTGTGGCCGTAGCGCGCCCAGTGGCGGAGTGGCACGAGGTCGACGTTGTGGTCGGCATGCATGTGGCTGATCACCACGGCCGCGACCTTGGCTGGCGACGTGTAGCGCCAGAGCTGGGCAAACGAGCCTTGGCCCAAGTCGAGCAGGATCTGTGTGCCGGCCTCTTCGATCAGGTAGCTCGAGGACGAGTGATCCGGCTTGGTCGAGTAGGCCGGGGCGCACCCGACGACCGTCAGCTTCACGTCGCGCGGGTGATTCGGGAGGCCACTAGCCGGCGCCCTCGTACGCGTCACGCAGCCATCCAATTAGATCTTCGTCGAGCCCGGCGGCGTCGGCGATTCGAACCTTGTGCGTCGCCATGCCCTCAGTGGCCGTGAACCTCGCAGTGGGCTGCCGGCCGGGGAGAGTGACGCCAATCTCGAGCTGCCCTGCGGCCGGCCCGACTATGGCGAATTGCTTCCTTCGCCGCCGGCTGACCCAAGCCTTCTTTGGCGCGAGCTCGACATCGGAGCCAAACCCGGTGACCGTCGCGATGACCTGGTCATAGAGCGACCGCAACCCAGCGTTTCGGCCCGAGTAGTGAGCATCGACAAGCTCCATACCGCTGGCCGCTCCACCGGCCGCGGCCTCCAGGGCCTTCAGCGCGAGCCGGTTGGCGCTGCCGTGGTTCAGGCCATGCTCGGTCTTCAGCCAGGCCACGATCTGCCCGTGCTTCTTCAGCCCGGACGCCGCGATCAGCGCGTTCCACTCAGCGAGAGTCCGACCAGTCGCTTTCTCGATGTTGGCGATCTGGATTGCCAGCTGTTGGTCGACTGTGTTCATCGAAGTTTTAGCTCCATGCTTCGTTAAGGCGTTCGACGAGCTCGTCCAGGGAGTCAATCACCAGCGTCCCTGACGGCGGCACCTCCGTTGTTATCACTGCCCAGGGTCCGCGACGGATCCAGATGGGCCGCATGCCGGCGGCAGCGGCCGGACCGATGTCGTTGTCGAGCCGATCACCCACGTAAGCGACGGAGCCCGGCGCTGGATCGCCCATGAGTTGCAACGCCGCAACGAAGAACTGCGGCGCGGGCTTGTGCACCCCCAGCTCGCCGCTCATCGCCATAACGTCGGCCCGAACTCCCAGGAAGCGCAGTTCCTCGGTGCGTTCAGGCGGCTGGTTGGCGACGATCGCCAGCCGGTAGCCCGCGCCGCGGAGCGCGTCAAGGGCAGGCTTGACGTCCGGGTACAGGTCGCTCTCCTGGAAGCCGCCATAACGGGTCGCGACATCGGGCCGGAGCTGCTCCCATTCAGGGCGGCCCAGGAACGCGAAGACGTCACGGAAGTCGCCGCCGCGCGCCAGAACGGCACCCATCGCCGCCATGAATGTGAACGGCGTGATCTCCAGTATCTCTGCCCAGCACATCCAGACTCGCGTCTCGTCGATGAGCGTCTCGCCGACATCGAGGCACACCCAGCGCTCTGGCACTAGCGGAATTGTGACTACCTCCGCAGTTCGCCCGCGGGCGACTGCTGCGCGCTCTCAGCGTCGATCTCGTCGTGGGCGACGAGCTCGCCGCGTTCGCTTGCGTTCAAATCAGGCGGAGCTCGCGACCCACCTTCTCGAAAGCATCGATGCAGGTCTGGAGATCGTCGCGCGAGTGCTCGCTGGTAACGATCGTGCGGACGCGCGCCTTGCCCAGCGCGACGGTGGGATAGATGACTGACGTCGCGAAGACGCCTTCTTCAAACAGCCGCGCCGCAAGCAGCTGCGCCTTGGCCTCGTCACCGGCGATGACCGGGGTGATGGGCGTCTCGCTGATGCCGGTGTTGAAGCCCAGGTTCTGGAGGGCCGACTTGAAGAACCTGGTGTTGTCCCACAGGCGGGCAATCCGCTCCGGCTCCTGCTCCAGCACATCGATGGCGGCGATGCACGCCGCGGCGACCGCCGGCGGCTGAGAAGTCGAGAAGAGCAGCGGCCGGCAGCGCTGTGTCAGGAAGTCTTTCAGGTGCTGCCGGCCGGCGATGTAGCCGCCCATGACGCCGACTGCCTTGGACAGCGTGCCGACCTGGATGTCGACGCGGCCATGCAGGTCGAAGTGATCGATCGTGCCGCGGCCGTTACGGCCCAGCACCCCTGAGGCGTGGGCGTCGTCGACCATCACCGCCGCCTCATACCGATCGGCCACGTCACAGATCCCGGGGAGCGGCGCGATGTCGCCATCCATCGAGAAGACGCCGTCGGTTATGACGAGGATGTTCTTGTATGGCCCGCTCTTGCCGCCCTTGGCGCGGGCTTCCTTGAGGACGCGGTCGAGGCCGTCGACGTCGCGGTGCGGGAAGACGGTGCGCTCGGCTTTCGAGAGCCGCACGCCGTCGATGATCGAGGCGTGGTTCAGCTCGTCGCTGACGATCAGGTCGGCGTCACCGGTGATCGCCGGGATCGTGCCGCTGTTCGAGGTCAGGCCTGACTGCAACGTCAAAACCGCCTCGACGTGCTTGAACGTCGCCAGGCGCTGCTCGAGTTCCTCGATCAGGGCCGTGGCGCCGGCGATCGTGCGCACGGCACCGGTACCGACGCCCAGCTCCCGGACGGCTTTGAGCGCTGCCTCCACCAGGCGCGGATGGGTCGCCAGGCCCAGGTAGTTGTTCGACGAGAGGCTGATGACCGGCTTGCCGGCGACAGTCGTGTGCACCGCCTGGGGCCCGGTCATGATGCGCAACGGCCGGTACAGGTTCTTCGCCCGGAGATCGTCGATCTCGGCCTGCAGGTAAGCCAGCGGGTCGGTGCGGGTGGTCGGTGCCGTGGTCGTCATCAGGGTTGCCGCTCAGGCCTCCTCTTGGGGCAGTAGAACGATCTTGCCGGCGTGGCCCGACGCGACCAGGTCGAACGCCTTGGCGTAGTCGCCCAGCGGCAGCCGGTGGGTGATCACCGGCGAGATGTCGAGGCCCTCCTCGAGCAGCGCGGTCGTCCGGTACCACGTATCCCACAGCCGCCGGCCCGTGATGCCGTAAATGCGGATGCCCTTGAAGATCACTTCCTGACTCAGATCGAGCGTCGCTGGGACGGCGTGCGTCCCCATCAGTGACACGCGGCCGCCATTCGTGACCGCGGCCAGACCTTGATGCAGCGCCGCCGCCGAGCCGCTCATCTCGAGCACGATGTCGACGCCGTTGCCGTCTGTCTCCGCCTTGAGCCGCGCGACAACATCATCACGCGCGTCCAGGGCGAGGTTCGCGCCCATCTGGGTCGCCATCGCGAGGCGCTCCGGGTTGATGTCCGTGGCAAAGACCGACCGAGCGCCGGCGATCTTGAGCACACCGATGCTCATCAGGCCGATGGGCCCGCAGCCGGTGACGAGCGCCGTCTGGCCCGCGACCTCTTCGACGAACGCGGCATGAACGGCGTTGCCGAGCGGCTCCTGGAGCGCGGCGATCTCTGGTGTGAGACGATCGGACACCCAGGCGTTCACCTCAGGCATGACGACGTACTGGGCGAATGCGCCGGGCACCTTGACGCCCAGCGTGCGGTTGTTCTGGCAGATGTGAGCGCGGCCGGTGCGGCACTGGTAACAGGTCCAGTCGACCCAATGAGTCTCCGCCGCGATCAGCTCGCCCAGCGGGATGCGCGTCGCTCCCGGGCCGCGCGCCACGACGATGCCGGCCATCTCGTGGCCAAAGATCATGGGCGGCGGACCGAAGTTCTCCTGCGCCCACGGATCCCAGCGCTCGATATGGACGTCGGTGCCGCACACGCTCGCGGCGAGCACTTTGACCAGGATTTCACCAGGGCCGGGCTGCGGGACCGGCACCTCGCGGATCTGCGCCCCCGGCGCGGCACTGCCTTTGACCAGCGCGCGCATCGTTGTTCCGAGCGGCGGGGCGTCGAGGACGGCCGCCGCTTGGGTTGTCATGCGGTAGTGGTAATGCCCCGGCGCGTGACGCTGATAGTGCCGACCGTCATATCAACAGAGGCCTCGTTCGGGTGCCGCGGGCTGATCCTGCCATTGTTGGTCGAAGAGCAGCGCCGTGTCGATATCGAAAGTCTCGGTCAGGAGTGCTCGGCCCCAGGCCAGTAACGCGAATTTGGTCGACATCGAGTCGAACCGGGCAACGATCACCTTGGTGGCGCAGGACGGATTGACTGAGTCGGGCACCTGGTCGTAGAAGGCCTGGAGCTTGTCCATCTCCGCCTGGCTGATGCAATCGCCCTGGCCGATGACACCGCTCGGGCAGCGATACAGCGCGACGACATAGCCGTGCTCCAGGTTGTGTATCCAGCCGCCGGGGATCTGCTCCTCGTTGGCGGGGTAGACGGCTGCGCGGATAGGACCGTGGTTGGTGACGTTGTAGTGATCGCCCGATGTGGGCGGGCAGTAGGCGTAGTTGATCACCGTGCCCAGATCGCGGATGTGGTTGCGGCCCAGCAACCCCGTGCTGAACCCCAGGCGCGCCGTGGGCTCCGGGATTGCCGTGGCTGATGCCGTGGGCGAGGGCACCGCGCTTGGCGTCGCGCTGCTCGACGGCGGCGCAGTGGGCGCGGTTGACCCGCTGGGTGCGGCGGTGATGCTCGGGGTGGGTGAGATCGTCGGCGTAGGGCTGGGGGTTGGAGTCGGCAGCCCGGGCGTGACCGATTCGCTTGGTCCCGGAGTGAGCTCGGTATCGCAGGTGTAGCCGGCCTTCGCTCCGCCCTGGAGGAAGAGCCAGGCCACCAGGACGACGCCGACGACCGCGGCGCCACCGTAGATCAGCGTCCGGTAGCGCTCCAGGATGCCCGGCTGGGCGACAGCGCGCCGTGGCCGCGGATTTCGGGTGGTTCGCGCGGTATCTCCAGAGGAGCTCGCCGCCTCACTTGAGGACACGCTGGCTGGCTCTTGGCGCCCTGGGCGACGTGATCGTTTGGCCACTTGTGACTGGTCTCCGTTTAGTTCGTGACGCCGCGCCCGCGAGCGCGCAGGGGAATCAGCAGAATTGGGCGCCAAGCGTAAGGCAGCAGCCGCATCCGTGCCTGTGTCAAGGCTCGTTGAACCATTGGCGCGAGCGCGCGCCGCGCAGCGACCAGAAGAGCAGCACGGCGAGAGCGATGCCCATCAGTAGACCGGGTAGCGCGGCCCAGAAGTAGAGGATCAGCGCCAGTGGCACGCTGAGCGACGCCAAGCCAAGGCTGAGCATCCACGCCGCCTGCTTGCGCTGCAGGATGAGCGTGAGCGTGAAAACCAGGTAGGCCAGGAGCAGCATCCACAGCAGGCCGAGCGGCGAGACCGGCGACTCGATCGCCTGGTTGATGATGAGCGGCAAAGTCAGGCCCACCCCGGCGAGCAGCACGAAGCCGAACCCAAGAACGACGCGCACTCCAGACGGCATCTGCCGGACCAACTCGAACATCAGGGCTTGATTCTCTCATTCCCGCACCCGGACTACCGGACCAGGGCCGGATTGGGACTCGGCGGGTAAGGTGACGCCCGTGAAGCGCACCATCGTTGTCGGCTGCCTGGTTTTCGTGCTCGGTGCGTGCTCGGGCCTGAGTCCCACGCCCCCGCCCACGCAACCTGTCGGCGCCAGCCAGTCGCCCGCCCAGAGCTCCAGCGCTGCGCCGACCAATCCGCCCACTCTCGCGGGCAACCTCACGATCTGGCACACCTTTGAGGCTGACTCACCGGGCGTGGCGCGTGGCGTTCCCGAGGCACTTGGCGCGGCGCTGAATCTCGTGCGCAACGAGAACCCGCAGCTGAACCTCACGGTGACGCAGGTCAGCCTGGGCGAGCTGTTCATCTCCTACCAGCTGCAGGCCGGCCAGGGATCACCCGACGCGGTATTTGCCCCCAACGACAACCTGGGTGATGTCGCGCGCGCTGGTCTGACGACCGATTTGTCGGGCTCGTTCACGGGCGACGACCTGAGCAACTTCTCGCCGCTCGCCATCGACGGCTCGACGATCGCGGGCAAGCTCGTCCAGGTGCCGGCCACGCTGCGCACGGTGGGCGTCTACTACCTCACCGATCGGATTCCGGTCTTCCCCGCGACGACAGACGATCTGCTTTCAGCGGTCCAAAACGGCAGCATCAAGCTGGGCCTCTCGCAGGCGATGTACCCGCTGTTCGGCTTCTGGGGAGCGTTCGGCGGCCAGCTGATGGACGCGGACGGGAAATGCATTGCCGATACGACGGGCGTCGATCAGGCCTATGCGTATTACGCGGCACTCAAGAGCGCGGGCGCGACCTGGTATCCCGAGCCGGACGGCGCCAGGATGGTCGCTGACTTTGACAGCGGGGCAGTCGACGCGATCATCGACGGACCTTGGGCCGGTGACGGCTATCGCGACGCGCATCCAGGCACGCTCGCGGTTGCGCCACTCCCCGCAGGCCCCGGCGGCGCGGCCCAGCCACTGATTGGTGTGGATGGCTGGGTGATCAATCCGCACTCGGCCAACGGCGCGCTGGCGGTTGCCTTCGCGAAACGCATGACCCAGCCCGACATCCTGGCCATCCTCTCCGGTCAGGCCATCCAGGTCCCGGCTAACCCCAACGTGCAGCCCAGTGATGCCCTGGCCGCGCAGTTCGCCACCGCCGCTCAATCCGGCGTGCCGCGCCCGCAGATGCCACAACTCGGCATGTTCTGGGGTCCCTTCGGCAACGCGTTGAACGCGGTGGTCGACAACGCGGCCGATCCGCATCAGTCGGTCGGTGACGCCTGTGCGGCCATGAATTCGGCAAACGGGCTTTAGACTCGCCGACACACTTGACTCAGCTCTCCGACACACCCGCCTGGGTTGCCGATGCGGTCTTCTACCAGATCTTTCCTGACCGCTTCGCCGCGTCTGTGCGCGTGCCCAAGCCGGGCCCGCTGGAGCCGTGGGACGCGCCGCCCACGTACACCGGCTTCAAGGGGGGCGACCTCCTGGGCATCGTCGAGCATCTCGACTACCTGGGCGAGCTGGGCATCACCGCGCTCTACCTGACGCCGGTCTTCGCCAGCGCGTCCAACCACCGCTATCACACGTACGACTACTACCACGTCGATCCGTTGCTGGGCGGCGACGATGCACTGCGCGAGCTACTCGACGTCGCCCATGGACGCGGCATGCGCGTCGTACTCGACGGGGTCTTCAACCATTCTGGCCGAGGCTTCTGGCCGTTCCACCATGTCGTGGAGAACGGCATCGACTCGCCCTACGTCGACTGGTTCCACCTCGACAAGGACGCACTGCGGGCGGGCAGAGAGTTGCGACCGTACCCGTCGGGCGAGGACGCCGGGCGAATGGCCGAAGTGCAGGCGCAGGGCCACCGCGAGGGCGACGTGACCCTGAAAGTGCTGGGCTACCGCGCCTGGTGGGACATGCCTGCGCTGCCCAAGCTCAACACCAGCAACCCCGGGATGCGCGAGCACCTCATGGGTGCCGCGGAGCACTGGTTGCGCTTCGGCATCGACGGCTGGCGGCTGGACGTCGCGGAGGAGATCGACGCCGGCTACTGGCGCGAGTTCCGAGCGCGGTGTCGAGCCATCAACCCGGACGCGTACATCGTGGCCGAGATCTGGCGCGAGAAGCCGCAATGGGTCAG
>JARXKQ010000016.1 GCA_030271555.1 Chloroflexota bacterium
GAATCGCCCATCTCGCCTTCGATCTCAGCGCGCGGCACGAGGGCCGCCACTGAGTCGAGGACGACGCAGTCCACGCCGCCCGAACGGATAAGCGTCTCCGTGATTTCGAGCGCCTGCTCGCCGGTATCCGGCTGTGACACAAGCAGCTCATCGACGTTGACGCCGCAGGAGCGTGCGTAACCCGGATCAAGGGCATGCTCGACATCGATGAATGCCACGACGCCACCACGCTTCTGCGCCTCAGCAAGGACATGCTGGCAGAGCGTCGTCTTGCCCGAAGACTCCGGGCCAAAGATCTCCGTGATACGGCCGCGCGGTATGCCGCCCACGCCGATCGCCAGGTCCAAGGCGATTGAGCCGGTAGGAATGGCATCAACTGCTTGCCGCTCAGCCGTGCCGAGCTTCATGATCGAGCCGCGGCCGAACTGCTTCTCGATGGCCAGGATGGCCGCGTCAACTGCGCGCGTTCGCTCGCTGGGCTTCTCTGCCTTGTCGACGCCGTTGCTCTCTGCCGTTGCCTTGGTCCCCGTCATAGCCATGACTCCTGAAATCCCTCCTGCTACCTGACGGGGACCGCGAGAGCTACCCCTCGCTGGACTCCGACTCGTCCCAGCGCGGCTTGCGCTTGGGCTTGATCAATTCGACAGTTGGCGGCGGAGTCTCCAGCAGCGATTGCAGCTGCGGCTTGATTTCCTTCGCCTTGGCCTTCTTCTTGGTTTCCTTGTGAGGCCGATCCCTTGATCCCATTTCGTACGCCTCCACGGACCCGCCAGCACGTTAGCCGCGGCCGCTTTACTAATAGTTCATTCCTACTTTGCGCCAGCTTGTTTGTCACGCCTGATCGTCCCAAATCGATGGAGGCGGCTCAGGCGCGGCCAGCTCACGCATAAGTTTAGGGAACTTGCCCTGGGCGAGTGCCTGCCGAATGCGCGCCATGAAGTCGGTCAGGTAAGTCAGGTTGTGCAGCGTCGCCAGCCGGTAGAACAGCAGCTCCTCCGCCCGCAGCAAGTGGGCCAGGTAGGCGCGCGAAAACTTGCGGCAGGCTCGGCAGCGGCAGCCCTCCTGGATCGGCGCCGGATCGTCGAGGAAACGGGTGTTGCGCAGGTTGAGCCGACCCTCCGGCGTCCAGACCGTGCCATTGCGCGCGATGCGCGCCGGCAGGACCGAGTCGAACATGTCCACCCCCGCGTCGACCGCTTGGAGCAGGTCCGCGGGCGAGCCCAGGCCCATGAGGTAACGCGGCCGCGGGTCGTTCTCGAGCAGCGGCACGACCACGTCAAGCGTTGCGCGGCGCTGCTCAGCACTCTCGTCACCGGCAAGGCCGCCGATGCAGATACCGTCGAACGGCATGCTGGCGATGACCTGGGTTGACTCCTCGCGCAAGTCGGGCTCCAGGCCACCCTGGATGATGCCGAACAGCGCCTGGTCGGGCCGCGTGTGCGCGGCCAGACAGCGCTCGGCCCAGGAATGGGTGCGCACCATCGCTTCCGCCACTTCGCGCCGGGTCGATGCATGGGGAGCAACCGGTTGGTCGAGCACGACGGCAATGTCGGAGCCCAACGCCTCCTGGACCCCGATCGACAGTTCGGGCGTGAACTTGTGGATCGAGCCGTCGAGGTGAGACCGGAACGTAACCCCGTCGTCATCGACGGAGCGATAGTCACCCAGGCTGACGACCTGGTAACCGCCCGAGTCGGTCAGGATTGGCTTCTGCCACGCCATGAACTGGTGCAGGCCACCAAGACGCTGGATGCGCTCGTGGCCGGGCCGCAGATAGAGGTGGTAGGTGTTGCTCAGGATGATCTGCGCGCCGATCTCATCCAGATCGTCGGGATCGAGCGCCTTGACCGTCGCGTTGGTGCCCACCGGCATGAAGACCGGCGTCTGGATCTCGCCGTGCGACGTCGTGAGATGGCCCAGCCTGGCGCGGGTCGCCCCATCAGCCGGCGCCGCCAACAGCACGTCAAAGGACATGGGCCGACTGACCGCGTTGGTGTCGAGCTCGACCGTCATCAGACGATCTCCTGGCGGTTGAGCGCGACGATGGCGACGCCGATCGCGACGGCCAAGTAGATCAGGACCATCGGCAGGGCCAGCTCAAGCGGCACAGGTTTGAGGAAGAGACCCTGCAATCCCCCGCCGGCAGCCGCGCTGACCAACCCGGAGCCGCCCGGCAGGACGTTGAGGACGTAGCCGCCGATGCTGATCGGCAGGAACTGGTACCAAACCGGCCCGATCTGCTGGATGCCGCCATCGATGAACCCGCCCAAATTGTTGGGGATCGAGATGACGGTTAGGACGGTCGTCAGGAACGATTCGCCCAGCCACAGGGCGATACCGACCACGGAGCCAGCGAGCTGACTGCGCATCACCACTGCGACCGCGAAGCCGAGCGCAGCGCGTTGAAGCAGCACGGGATAGCCCAGCACGAGGTTCTCGGCCAGATCCTGTAGCCCTCTGCCCCGCAGGGGGTTCGAAACTGGGACGTTGAAGACCAAGCCAGCCAGGAAAACCATCAGGATGCCGGCCGCGAAGATGATGAGCATCCCGATGCCGAGCACGATCGCGAGGCCAGCCGCCTTGGCGAGCAGGTAGTTGGCCCGGCTCTCGCCTCGAGCGACCACATTGCGCAGCACGCCCCAGTTCCAATCCGAGCCCACGAGCGCCGCGACGTAGACCGTAGCCAGCAAGCCGCCAATGCCGAAGGCGAACTGCCCGATGGTCGCGTACTGCGCCGGAAACTCGAGGATGCCAAGGCCAAAGTCCGAGCCGGACCCGCGCAGAGCCGACATTCCCAGGCCGATCAGCAGATAAGACAGGCCCATGAGCACCAGTGCGACCGTCAGCAGCACCCACGTCATCGTGCGCCGGCGAGCCTTGAGTAGTTCCGCCCGGATCAGCCTCATTGCGGCAGACCCATTGGCGGCGGCCCAGGTTCTGCGGTCGGCGGGGCGGCGACGGTGCCGGTCCGGCCGGTCAGCTCGAGGAAGATGCTCTCGAGGTCGCTGCCTGGCTCCAGCCCCGCGGCGTAGATGCCGGCGCCGACCAGGGCGCGATTGATCTCGGCGGCGCGAGCCGGTGCAATACCAACCGTGAACCAGCCGGCTTGATCGCCGCTGTCAACGCCATACAACGGCCGGTCGGGCGCGAACTCGCGCAAAACGGCTGCGGCCTTGGTCATGTCCTCTGGCGCCACACGCACCCGCACTCGCCCCGCCGCTTCCAGCAGATCGTGCAGCGGACCTTCTCTGAGCAGTCGGCCGTGGTCGATGATGCCGACCACGTCGGCAAGCATCTCCACCTCGTGCAGCAGATGGCTCGAGATGACGACCGTCTTGCCCAGCTCCGCGGTGAAGTAGCGCAGCGTCTCGCGCATCGCCACCATGCCGCCCGGATCGAGCCCGTTGGCCGGCTCGTCGAGGAGCAGCAGGTCCGGGTCGGACAGCATTGCCGCGGCGATGCCCAGGCGCTGCTTCATGCCCAGCGAATAGGTCTGGATGGGCGACTTGGCCCGGCCGCTCATGCCGACGTACTCGAGCACCTGATCGATCCGGCGCTTGTCCGTGGGCGGGCCAGACGCGCTGAGCACGTCCAGGTTCTCCGCGCCGGACAGGTATGGGTAGAACGATGGCGTCTCGATCAGCGAGCCAACGCGGAAGAGCCGTGTCCAGTCGTGCCACGTGTACGGCTTGCCGAACAGGCTGATCGTGCCCGCATTTGGTCGCAGCAATCCGGTCAGCAGCCGTAGGGCGGTTGTCTTGCCCGAGCCGTTAGGCCCAAGGAAGCCGTACACCTTGCCGGTCGGAACGCTCATGTCCAGGCCGGTTAGGGCGATCTGGCGGCCGTAGCGCTTCATCAGGCCGCGCGTCGCGACCGCCAGGTCAGGTGTAGGCGCATCGGTCCGCGGCATGAAGTGGTCAGCCGGCAGAGGCGCGGTGTTGAGCGGGTCCATCAGTGCACTGCCTCGTCGGCCTCAACGGTCTCGACGGCCTCGACGGCCTCAGTCCGGCCCTCCGAGGTGATGCCGTCCCACAGGCCCGCGTCAGTGCGGTCAGAGCGGCGCGGCGCAGGCACCTCGTAGCCCAAGGTCCGCAGATGGTCGCGCGCCCGCTCGGTGGCCACGCGGCCTTGCGGCGTGCGGTCGAGGAAACCCAGCTGCAACAGGTAGGGCTCGTACACATCCTCGATCGTCTCGATCTCTTCGCCGATGACCGCGGCAACGGCTGCTCCACCGACTGGACCGGATGCGAATTTCTGGACGATGGCGGCCAGCAGGCGGCGATCTGTCGTGTCGAGGCCCTCGTCATCGATGTCCATCGCGTTCATGGCTGCCGTCGCCTCTTCTGCGCCGATCCTGCCTGACGCCCGCACCTGGGCGTAGTCGCGCACCCGGCGCAGCAGCCGGTTGACGACGCGCGGCGTGCCCCTCCCCCGGCGGGCGATGACCTGGACGGCGTCATCTTCAATGGCGACGCCCAGGATGCCCGCCGAGCGCTTGACGATCGTGGCGAGCTCGTCCTTCGAGTAGTAGTCGAGCCGGTACACCGCGCCGAAGCGGTCGCGCAGCGGCCCGCCGATGCGGCCGGCGCGGGTGGTCGCACCGATAACTGTGAAGGGCTTGAGGCTGAGTCGGAGAGATCGTGCCGACGGGCCGCGGCCGATCATCACGTCGATCGCGAAATCCTCCATCGCCGGGTACAGGAGCTCCTCGACCGCATGGTTGAGGCGATGGATCTCGTCGATGAACAGGACGTCGCGCTCCTCGAGATTGGTCAGGATTGCCGCCAGGTCGCCCGGCCGCTCGATCGCCGGCCCGGAAGTGGCATGCAGGTTCACGCCCAGCTCACGCGCGATGATGTTGGCGAGCGTGGTCTTGCCCAGGCCGGGCGGTCCGTACAGCAGCACGTGGTCGGCCGCCTCTTCGCGCTGACGGGCCGCGGCGAGCAGGATCTCGAGGTTCTGCTTGACCGTCTGCTGACCGATGTACTCGGCCAGAAGGCGTGGTCGGAGGCTCGTCTCCACGGCGACTTCTTCGACCGCGAGGGTGCCCGCCGCGACGTGACGGTCGGGCTCCTGGCCGGTGTCCTGCATCGCTGGTCAGTCTACCAGTTTGTGCCGTGTATAGAACGTCTGTTCGACCCACAAGCGACGGTCGGCAGCCTGCCGGAACGGCAGGTAGTCGACCTCTGTCGGGCGCAGCTCGGCCGAAGGCCGCAGCGGAGGAAGGTATTTCACACGCGCTTGTGGATCATCCGCTCGATCGCCTCTGCAGCGTCCTCGGCGGCATCGATCGCGTTCTCCTGCTCGAGGTAGATCTCGCGCCACTTGATGACGTCGAGTGGCTCGAGCTTGTCGCGGAACAGCCGGCCGATGGCGGCGCGGGACACGCTGTCGGCGCGGTGCTCCAGCTCGTGCACCTTCTCGAGATGATTCGTCGCGCCCTTCATCTTGTGGAGCCGGTGGAGTGCCTCGCACAGCTCGTCACCCGCGGCGGCGAGGATGCGCGCGAGCTCGCGGCAGTCGTCGGTCGGCTCCTTGATGTCGTAGATCGCCAGGCTCTCAGCGACGGCTTGTACGAAGTCGACAACGTCGTCGAGCCGGACGCTCAGCTGGTGGATGTCCTCGCGATCGAATGGCGCGACAAAGGCGTCCTCGAGCCGCTGGCCGATCTCGCGGTCGATCCGGTCGCCCTCCTTTTCGAGCGCCTGGATGTCACGAATGCGCTCATCGAGCCGGTCGTAGTCGACCACCAGGTCGCGCAGGGCAGCCGCCGCGGCAGCCAGGTTGGCGCCGCTCGCCTCGAACAGGTCGTAAAAGCGGATATCGCGCGGAATCAGACGCGGGCTCACAAGATCTCCTCCTCAACCAAGGCCAAGCAGATGCAGCGCCAGCCAGGTGACCGCTGCCACCAGGGCCGCCGCGGGAATAGTGATTACCCAGGCGAGCAGGATGCTGCGCGCCACTCCCCAACGAACGCCGCGGACGCCGTGCGCCGTGCCGACGCCCATGATCGCGGCCGATACCACGTGCGTCGTCGAGACCGGCATCCCGAAGTGGGCCGCAACGAGGATCACGCTGGCTGCGGTCGTCTCAGCCGCGAAGCCATGAACCGGCTCGAGCTTGACTACGCGATGACCCATCGTGTGCATGATTCGCCAGCCGCCGACCGCGGTCCCAAGTGAGATCGCGGATGCGGCGATGATGATCACCCAGACCGGGACGTCGTTCGTCGGAATAGCGCCCGCCGTGAATAGCGCCAGGGTGATAATGCCCATCGTCTTCTGCGCGTCGTTGGAGCCGTGCGAGAAGGCCATGAACCCGGCTGAGACGATCTGGAGCCGCCTGAAGCCGGTCGTCATGGGCCGGCGCGGTGCCTTGGCGAATATCCAGAAGAGCAGCACGACGAGGGTGAGGGCGACAAAGAAGCCGATCAGCGGCGAGCTGATCATGGGCACAAGGACCTTGTCGATGATGCCCTGGACCTTGAAGGCACCCGTGCCGGCGGCGATGAAGGTCGCGCCCAGCAGCCCGCCAATGAGCGCATGACTGCTGGAGCTGGGCAGGCCCACCCACCAGGTGATCAGGTTCCAGGTGATTGCCCCGACAAGGGCCGCGGCGATGACCGCAGTGCTCGTCGTCGCCTCGTCGACCAGGCCGGCGCCAATCGTCTTGGCCACGGCCGTCCCAGCGAACGCGCCAATGAAGTTGAACGCCGTGGCCATGACGATCGCCACGCGTGGCTGCAGGGCGCGCGTCGCAACTGACGTCGCGATCGCATTGGCCGTGTCGTGGAAGCCGTTGATGTAGTCGAATAGGACGGCGAGGACGATGACCGCAAAGAGCATCAGCGTCGCCAGGTCCATCAGCGCGAACTCTATTTAGTCGCGGCGAAGGACGCGCAGCGCGGCCTTGACGCGGTCTTCGAGCGAGGCGCCAACCGGCAGCGACGCGACCGCGCCGCGCGCCGATTCGCGCGCCTCTGACGATGAATAGCCCAGCGCCTGAAGAGCCGCCACGACCTCCGACTCGGCCGATCCAGCCCCTGATCCGGACGGTGCGCCCGCGGCGGACACCTTCTCCTTGAGCTCGAGCACGATGCGTGCCCCGAGCTTCTTGCCAACGCCCGATACGGCCGTGAGCACGCCCTCATCACCCTGGAAGATGGCCAGCTGAAGATCGGTAACTGGGCGCGAGGAGACGATGGCCATGGCCACCTTGGGGCCTACGCCACTGACCGTGATGAGCAGCTCGAAGAAGCCCAGGTCCTCGCTCGTCTTGAAGCCGTACAGCGCCTGCTGGTCCTCACGCACGAGGTGGTGCGTGAACAGCCGTACAGCCACACCCTCCTTCAGTCCGCTCAGCGTGCCCGGGCCGCAGAAGATCCGGTAGCCAACGCCGCCTGCCTCCACAACGGCCGAATCGGTACCAATCGTCGCGACCTTGCCCTCGACGAACGCGATCACGCCGCAAGGAGGACGGTGGCACCCGGCAGGCCGGGGGCCAGCGGACGACACGCAGCAGCGCCCCGAGGGGCGCCTGCGGAGCTAGTCATGCATTGCCCGGGTGGCCGTGGGCGAGGCAGATCGCCACGGCAAGGGCATCGGCGGCATCGTCGGGTCGCGGTAGGACGGACATGCCCAGCACGGCCTGGACCATCTTCTGGACCTGATCCTTCTGGGCGCGGCCGTAGCCGGTCACCGCGAGCTTGACTTCGTGCGGCCCGTATTCGAACACCGGCAGGCCGTGCTCCGCCGCCGCGAGCAAAACGACGCCGCGCGCCTGGCCTACCGCGAACGCCGTCATGACGTTCTTGTTGAAGAACAGGCGCTCAACGCCAATCCGCTCCGGCTTGTGGGTCAGGATCAGCTCGGTCACTGCGCGGTGGATCTCAAGCAGCCGGACCGGCAGCGCCTGGGTCGAGAGCGTCTCCAGGCAGCCGTAGTCGATGGCGGTCAGCTTGGACCCGTCGCGGCGCACGACGCCATAACCGGTCGCGGCGGTACCGGGATCGATGCCTAGGACAATCACGTACCTAGCCTAGGGAACGGGCTAGACCGCCGCTGCCTCGGCCAGCAACTCGGCTGGCAAGTTGAAGTTTGCGGTGACGCGCTGGACGTCCTCGAGGTCCTCGAGGTGCTCGATCAGGCGCAGGTTCTGCTCAGCCACGTGGCGATCGACGTCGATGGGCGACTTGGCGTGCATCGTGATCTCGGCCGATTCGACCTTTAACCCGGACGCCTCGAGCTCCTTGCGCAGCTTCTCGAGCGTGGCTGGGTCAGTCAGGACCTCGATCGGGTCCGAATCGGTGTCGACATCGTCCGCGCCCAGGTCGATCGCCTCAAGGGCGATGTCGTCCGCCTTGCGTCCGTTGGGCGTGACCGCGACCACGCCGCGCGGCTGGAACTGCCACGCAACGCTGCCGGCGCCGGCGAGTGAGCCGCCGTGCTTGGTGAACACCGAGCGAACGTCCGACGCCGTGCGGTTCTTGTTGTCCGTCGCGGTCTCGACCAGGATCGCCACGCCGCCCGGGCCGTAGCCCTCGTACGCGATCTCCACGAACTGCTCGGCCGCGGAACCGCCGGTGGCCTTCTCGATCGCGCGCTTGATCGTGTCAGCCGGCATGTTCACCGAGCGCGCCTTGTCGACTGCAAGGCGCAGCCGGAAGTTCCCGTCCGGGTCGCCACCGCCCGCGCGCGCGGCGATCGCGATCTCGCGCCCCATCTTGGTGAAGATGGCGCCACGCTTGACATCGTTGGCGCCCTTCTGGCGCTTGATCTGGGACCACTTGGAATGACCGGACATCGCGACCGATTCTATATGCTGCGCCCATGACCACCGTCGACATGAAACGTCTCCGTAATGTCGTTCTTGCCGGTCATTCCGACTCGGGCAAGACCACCCTGGCCGAGCACCTGCTCTTCACCGCCGGGGCAATCACCCGTCTCGGCAAGGTGACCGACGGTACGGCCAGCCTCGATTTCGAGCCGGAGGAGCACAAGCGCAAGCAGTCGCTCTCGCTCGCGCTGGCGACGATGGAGCACGATGGCCACGAGATAACCATCATCGACACGCCCGGCTACGCCGACTTCGCTGCCGAGGTGGTCGAGGGCTTCGAGGCGGCGGACGCGGCGCTGATCACCATGGACGCGTCGGGCGGCGTCGAGGCGGGCACTGAGCGCGCGGCGGCACTTGGCCGAGCGCATGGCACGGCGGCAATTTTCGTGATCACCCGGTGCGAGCGCGAGAACGCCGACCCGGGTGCGGCACTCGACGCCTTGCGCGCGGCGTTTGGCAACAAGATCGCGCCGCTCCACCTGGCTATCGGCAAGGGCGAAGCGTTCAAGGGCTACGTCGACCTCGTTCACCGCAAGGCGTGGGTCTGGGAGAAGGGCAAGCGCGCCGAGGTGGAGATTCCGGCCGAGCTGGCTTCTGAGGTCGCCCGCCGGCGCGACCAGCTGCTCGAGGCGGCGGCAGAGGCGGACGACGAGGTGTTGACCAAGTACCTCGACGGGCAGGAGATCAGCGACGCCGAGCTTGACGCGTGCCTCCATCGCGGCGTGCGCGACTCGATCCTCGCGCCGGTGATGGTCACCGCCGCAGGCCACGACATTGGTATTGAAGGCGTGCTCGACGCGATCGCGCGCTACCTCCCCTCACCCGACGAGGAGAAGCCGATCAAGGCGTTCGACGCCAAGGGGGGCGCGATCGAGGTGGAGCAGAAGGCCGATGGGCCGTTGCTGGCGCGCGTCTTCAAGACCGCCGCGGACCCCTTCGTTGGCCGGCTGACCTACTTCCGCGTGTTCAGCGGCAAGATCGCCTCGCACGACCACATCTGGAACGCCGAGCGCGGCGAAGAGGAGCGCATCGGCCAGGTGCTGCGCGTCAAGGGCAAGGACACGGAGCCTGTTGGCGTGATCTCGGCCGGTGAGATTGGCGCGGTCGCCAAACTGGTCGTGACTCATACAGGGGATGCGCTGTCGTCACGCGACAAGCCGTTCAAGATGCCGCCCATCGAGTTTCCGCAGCCGTCGCTGCCCGTGGCGATCGAGCCGCAGACCAAAGCCGACCTCGACAAGATGGGCGCGGCTTTGACACGTCTGCTCGAAGAGGACGCCGGCGTCCACGTCGAGCGCCAAACAGAGACCGGCGAGCAACTGCTCTGGGCGCAGGGCGACTCGCACGTCGCAGTGGTCATCGAGCGGCTCAAGCGCAAGTTCAGCGCCGCGGTCGTCACCCATTCGCCGCGCATTCCGTACCGCGAGACGATCCGCACCAAAACGCAGGTTGAGGGGCGCCACAAGAAGCAGTCGGGCGGCCGCGGTCAGTTTGGCCACATATGGCTCGAGATCGAGCCCAATCCTGCTGCTGGGGTCGAATTCGCGACACGCATCGTGGGTGGCTCCGTGCCGCGCCAGTTCTGGGCGGGCGTCGAGAAAGGTGTGCGCGACGTCGCCGACAAGGGCCCAATCGCGGGTTATCCGGTGATCGACTTCAAGGCGACGCTGTACGACGGCTCGTTCCACCCGGTCGACTCGGACGAGCTCTCATTCCGATTGGCCGGCCAGCTCGCGACGCGCAACGGCATCCAGGAATCGTCACCGGTGCTGCTCGAGCCGATCATGGACGTCGAGGTCCAGGTGCCCGAGGCGTACATGGGCGACGTCAACCGCGACCTCAATACCCGCCGCGGCCGCGTCCTTGGGATGGACTCATCCAACGGCACGCAGGTCGTTCGCGCCCACGTGCCGCAGGCCGAACTCTTCAACTACTCGACCGAGTTGCGGTCGCTCTCCGGCGGGCGCGGCGTGTTCACGCAGAAGCTGGATCACTACGAGGAAGTTCCGCCCCACGTCGCGCAGAAGGTGATCGACGCGCACCAGAAGGAAGAGGCCTAGGCCCACCGCGGCTTCCGGCAGGTCTTCCCGCCAAATGCCGAACTGGTCTGCGCGATGCACGCGGTTGCCCGCCACAGGCCTAACCAGTCCTGCGCCTGACCGAAGAATCGGCTGTTTCCTTGATTCGACGCCTACCCAGTCCTGCATTTGACCGATAGCCTCGACCGGTGAGCGCGCCAACGCAGTCGCAGGTCTACACGTGGGAGCCGTCCAACGCGGCCATCGCCGCGCGCTATGGCCTGCGGGCGGAGGACATCCTCCGCTTCGACACGAACACCGTGCCACTGCCGCCACACATGCTGCCCGATGCGTTGCGCGGCCCGTTCGAGCCCGGCGTCAACGAATACCCCGACTCGTCATACCAGGACGTCACGGTGGCGGCGGCCGCGTACTACGGGGTCGAGCCGTACGAGCTGGTCATCGGCGCGGGTGCCGACGAGGTGCTCGACCTGATCGCGAAAAGTTACCTACCGCTGGGCGCGGCGGCGATGGTGCCGATCCCCACCTACGCGATGTACGGCGTGCTCACCGGGCAGCGCGCGGCCAAGATCGTGGCCGTGCCCCGTCTTGGTCCCGCAGACGGCTACGCGCTCGACCTCAAGGCGATGATCGCCCGGCTCGCCGACGTTCAGCTCGTTTGGCTGTGCTCGCCGAACAATCCAACCGGTGCTGCCGACTCACCCGCCGACCTCGAAGCCATCCTGCGCAATGCAGTCAAGCGCAAGCAGCTGCCAGCTGACCTCGACACCGGCCTGGCCAGCATCCTGTTCCAGGCCCAGATCGACGGCCTGATCAATACCTGCCTCTTCACGCCCGAGAGCGCCGAC
>JARXKQ010000017.1:0-8102 GCA_030271555.1 Chloroflexota bacterium
CTCCTCGATCACGACAAGGGCCGAGATCATGTCGCCGCCCAACCCGCCGTACTCGACCGGGAAAGGCAGCGCGAGGATGTCGTGCTGGGCGAGCAGCGCCACGATGTCGTGCGGGAACTCGCCGCTCGCATCAATGGCGGCGGCGCGCGGCGCGATCTTGTCCTGCGCCAGCTCGCGCACTGCGTCGCGCAGCGCCTGCTGCTCTTCGTTGAGAACGGTCATCGGCCCGATGCTACCGACTTGCCAGAAACAGGGTCATGTACCGAGCCGACTAAATATGTGCCGAGCCGCTTAGAAATGTTTGCGACCGCATAACTAGTCGTGTCGGCGCATATCCAGTCATGTCTGCACATACGGCCGAGAAGACAGCCGCCCCGCCAAGGCAACCTGCTTCTGCGCTGGGCGTTGAGCGTCGTCGGCGAGCGGTATGCGGCGGTCAGGACTCTACTGAACGACCGGTAGCGCGCGGCCGTTGGCGCCCGGCGCCGGCAAGCCGGCGGCGAAGATCTCGGCGATGTCCTGGACCACCACGCCTTCGCCGCGCGTCCCCGAATCGGCCACCCCATCACGCATCATCACGAGGCAGAACGGACAAGCGGTGGCCACGGCGTCGGCGCCGGTGGCAAGCGCCTGGTTAGTTCGCTCGGCGTTGATCCGGCTGCCACGCTTCTCTTCCATCCACATGCGGCCGCCACCGGCGCCACAACAGAACGTCTGCTTGCCGTTCTTATCCATCTCGCGCAGCTCAAGGCCGGGTACCGCGCCCAGCACCGCGCGCGTCTCGTCGACGACGCCGTTGTAGCGCGTGAGATAGCACGAGTCATGCAGCGTGACTGAACCCTCGCGCCGAGCGTCGACGCGCAGCCGCCCCTCCTCCACCAGGCGCGCGAGGTACTGCGAGTGGTGAGCGACGTCGTAGCGGCCGCCCAGCTGGCCGTACTCATTACCGATCGAGTTGAAGCAGTGCGGACACGCGGTGATGATCTGTTTTGGCTTGTAGCGGTTGAGCGTCTCGACATTGGCCGTCGCGAGCATCTGAAAGACGTAGTCGTTGCCCATGCGCCGTGCCGGGTCGCCGGTGCACGACTCTTCCTGGCCCAGCACCGCGTACTTCACTCCGGCGGCGTTCAAGCAGGACACGACCGCGCGGGCGACCCGACGGTTGCGATCGTCGAATGACGCGGCGCAGCCCACCCAGTACAGGCACTCGAGCTGTGCGACCGCATCCGGTCCGCCCGATTCGACCACCGACGCGGCGGTCGGTACCTCGAACGGCAGCCCTTTGGCCCAGTCGAGCCGGGTGCTCTGGGGCTGGCCCCAGATGTTCGAGTAGCGCTCAAGGTTGTTGAACGACGCGGTGAGCTCTTCTGGGAAGCGCGCGTCCTCCAGCACCAGCGAGCGGCGCAGGCCGACGATCTTGTCGACGTGCTCGATCATCACCGGGCACGCTTCCACGCACGCGCCGCACGTCACGCAATCCCACACCGCGTCGTACGGGATGGCCGTGTCGACGATGGGCTTGTCCGTGCCATGGAGGGCGGTACCGCCACCGGGCCTGATCCACGGGATCAGCGGTACGCCGGCCTCCGCCTCCACGGACATCTCGCGGATGCCCATGATCATTGTCTTGGGATTGAGCGGCTTGCCGGTCGCCCACGCCGGGCACGCGTCCTGGCAGCGCCCGCACTCGGTGCAGGTGAAGCCGTCAAGCAGATCCTTCCACGACAGGTCGGCGATCGTCTTCACGCCGAATCGGGCGCCCGCGGCTTCCAGGTCAATCTGCGGCAGCTCGCCGCGCGGCTTCATCTTGCGCAGCGCGGCATTGAAGAACGCGGTGACGATGTGGAGGTGCTTGGAGCCTGGCAGGTAGACCAGGAAGTACGACACGATCACAACGTTCGCCCAGAAGAAGAGGGCGTAGCCGGTTGGCAGCGCGGCCACAGGAACGAGCGCCTTCAGCACCAACGACAGTGGCATTGCCATGACCGCCCAGCCCGCGTCGGGGTCGCCATACGCGGCTATTCGGAAGCCTTCGGCGAACCACTCGGACATGACCACGCCGCCGATGAGGAACAGGATGACCAACGCGTCGCGGGACAGGGTCGTGCGGCGCGGATAGCGCCAGACCAACCTGCGGAACAGGGCATAGCCGACCATCACCAGGACGCCCAGCACGAACATGTTCTGGCCCAGCATCAGCAACCGCCACAGCCAGCCGTCGAGCAGCGGCCTGACGATGTGCTCGATCAGGCCAAAGGTGACGCGGTCGGCCGTGCCGACAGTCAGGATCACGAAGCCCCAGAAGATCGTGGCATGCATCAGTCCCGCGTCGAGATCGCGGAACATCCGCACCTGGACGACGGCGTACTTGAACATCGACGTGAACCAGCCCGGCCGATCACCAACTGACGCCGGCTGCGCGACCGCGAAGACGCGCAGGTGGCGCGCCATCAGCAGCACGAAGCCAATCACGGCGAGCACGAACAGCGCGGGCGCGAGCGGGTAGAGCGGTATCCGATCGACCACGCTCATCCAGACGGCTTCGTGTGCTGCGTGTGGCCACCGAGTGTCTCGAGCGCGTGGTCGAGCAGCGGCTCGATCGCAGTCAGCGAATCCAGCGCGCCGCCGCGGCTCCCCGGGACGGCGATTACCAGGGTGGAGGCAAGCACGCCGGCCGTGCTGCGCGACAGGTCGGCCATGGGCGTCCGCGTGCGGCCGAACGCGCGCATCTGCTCACCGAACCCCGGGATCTCGTAGTCAAGCAGGCCGTGCAGCGCCTGGGGCGTGACGTCTCTGGGGCCCAGGCCCGTGCCGCCGGTGCTGATCACCAGCGCCGTATGGCCTGTTGCGCCGCTGACGGCGGTCGCGATCTCGTCCATCTCGTCAGGGACGGTCTGGCGCTCGACCGTGAAGCCAAGCTCCGTCAGCCGCGCGGCGAGGGCTGCGCCGCTCTCGTCCTGGCGCATGCCGGCGCTAACGCCATCGCTGATCGTGAGGACGAGCGCGTGCCGGCTCAACGGTCGGGGCGCTTGCGGAACGAGCTCTGTTTCTGCGGGGCACGGCTGGGAGGCGCGGCGCCGTCTGCCGGCCGCCGCCATTCGCCGCTCTTGCCACCCGACTTCTCGAGCAGGCGCACGTCGCGGATGGCCGCGGAGCGGTCGACGCCCTTGACCATGTCGTACACGGTCAGTGCGGCGACAGAGGCAGCGGTGAGAGCCTCCATCTCGACGCCGGTCTGGCCCACCGTTGCCGCCGTCGCGCGGATGCGTACGCCAGGTCCGGCGCGCTCGGGCGTGATCTCCACCACGATGTCGGTCAGCGCGATGGGATGACACAACGGGATGAGCTCGGATGTCTTCTTGGCGCCCATCACGCCAGCCATCTCGGCCACCGTGAGGACGTCGCCCTTCGTGGTCTGGCCGTCGATGATCGCGGTCAGCGTTTCCTGTTCGAGGGTGACGAAGGCCTCAGCGACCGCTCGTCGGGCAGTCATGGGCTTCTCGCTGACGTCGACCATGCGCGGCCGGCCACCGCGGCTGACGTGGGTCAGGCGGCGGCGCTCGGTTCGGTCTGGTGGCTGCCTCATCGGATCCTGATCACCTCGACCTCTGTGCCTGCCGAAACGGAGTCGTGTTCCTCGCCAATGATCGCCAATCCGTCGGCCGCCGCGAGGGCGCTCAGGACATGCGAGTCCTGACCGCCGGCAAGATCGGCCCGCCAGCCGTGGCCATCTTGGGCGGCGGTGAGTTTCACGCGGATGAATGCCCGCCGGTTATGCGCCTTGCTGACTGGCTGCTCGAGGGTCGCGCGGATGATGTCGCGGCCGATCACGTCCTCGTGCCCAGCAAGGCGACGCAGCACCGGTCGCACGAACAGTTCGAACGTCACGAGGCTGCTCACCGGGTTGCCCGGCAGGCCGAACAGCAGAACCTCACGTTGCCCGTCGGTCGCGCGAGCGCGGCCAAATGCGAGCGGCCGTCCCGGTTGCACCGCGATACGCCACAGGTCGATCCGGCCGATCTGCGCGAACGCGTCCTTGACGACATCATGGGCACCGACCGACACGCCGCCGCTGGCCACGATCACATCCGCCCACGCCAGCCCTTGGCGT
Source organism: Chloroflexota bacterium (assembly GCA_030271555.1). Taxonomy (GTDB): domain Bacteria; phylum Chloroflexota; class Limnocylindria; order Limnocylindrales; family CSP1-4; genus JALYGJ01. The sequence goes on from JARXKQ010000017.1 coordinate 4,112, forward strand.
AGGTGGGCGAGCACGTCGTTCAGGTCGTCATGCGCGATGCCCAGGATCTGCACGTCCGCGCCAAGCTCGCGCGCCTGAGCGGCGAGACCGAACGTGTTGCTGTCGGGGATCTGCGCCGGACCCAGGGGTTGGCCGGGCGCCACCAGCTCGTCGCCTGTGGCGAGCAGCGCAACTCTCGGCCGGCGATGGACAGTCAACTCGGCGTAACCGCCGGCCGCGGCCACCGCGAGTGCGGCCGGAGTCAATTCCGTGCCCTGTGCGAGGAGCGGTGCACCTGCGACCAGATCGCTGCCCGCGCGGCGGATGTGCGAGCCAGGGCTCGCCGCTGAGTAGATGCTCACTTCGCGCGGCAAATCGGCGACGCCCGGCCGCGCATCGGTGTTCTCGACGGGCACGACCGCGTCTCCGCCCTGGGGGAGCGGCGCGCCCGTCAGGATGCGCACCGCGTTGCCAGCTGTCACCACCGCGTCGCTGACGCGCCCGGCCGCCGCCTCGCCCACCACCTTGAGTCCGATCGGAGACTCACGGCTCGCCGCAGAGGTGTTTGCGGCAATCACCGCGAAGCCATCCATCGCGCTGTTGTCCCACGGCGGGAGCGTGTTGCGACTTGTCAGGCCTTCGGCCAATACCCGGCCCGCGGCATCACCGAGCGCGACCACTTCTGTGGGGAGCGCCGCCAGCCCCTCGAGCATCCGCGCCCGCGCGTCCTCGAGCGACATCAACGCCGGCAAGTCGCCGTGACTCACTCCGCCGCCCTCACTCGCCGCCGTGCGAACCACCACACAATTCCGCCACCGATCACGCACAGCGCGCCCAGCGCCGCCGCCGTCAGCTGCCAGAACGCGTACGGGTACAGCCGAATCATGTTGCTGTCCGGCGGGAACTCCCAGTTGCCCTGCGGAAAGAAGACCTCGTGGAACAGCGTGAACAGCGCATCAAACGCGAAATAGCCGACCACCACGACCACGACCGCTCCAATCGCCAGCCCTGCCCCTCCTCGCGCAACCGCCCGCCAGCGTCGGGCGTCCTTCGGGCGATGGACCAGAGCGGCCCCGATCAACACCGCCGACGCGACAGCGAGCGTGATGCCCAGCCACAACAGCAGGCGCGCGTCCCGCAGGTGCGCCGCCTCATCAGCGGTGTACACCGTGGGACACGGCCCCGTCCCGGGACACATGAATCTGACGTCGAAGTCGCCCGGCCCAAACAGGAGCTGCTGCACCGTCTCGTCCGAAACCGCAATGGTCTGGTCGAGATGACCTGGGACGCCAGCCCCAGTCGCGCCGAGCGCGGGGTGCATCCAGAGCGGCGTAGTCAGGCCGAGCACCGCGACAACGACGATGCCGAGCGCCGTCGCGAACGGCAGCAGCCAGCTCAGAAAGTCACGCGGCGGCCGCGCGGGAGCTATTCCTCCGCCAGGGTATGCGCCTGCTCCATCCATCCTTCGACCGTCAACTTGGGCGGCATCTCAGCGCCCAGGGCCCGCGCGGCGCGCTCCAGCCGCTGGTGGTACTCGGACTCTTCGAGGCTCACCAGGTCCGTCAGCCCCACGATTCCGGCCTGCGTGAAGAGCTGTTGCTCGGCCGGCCCGAAGTTGGCCAAGTTGAGCAGCAGCGCCTCATCGCGCCAGTCGTTGACGTCATTGACCGTGGCGCTGATCTGGTCGGCCAGGTACTGACGCCGGGTGGGTGTCTCGGACACCTCGAGCAGGAGTCCCGTGGTGAAGATGCCCTGGCGCTCGAGGGCTTCCAGGTGGTAGATCGGCACCCGCTGCAGGTTGTCGATCGGTGGCATGTCTGGGTGTCCTACTGCTCGAGCGTGGCGTCGACCGAGAGCTCGACGTTGCCCTTGAGGGCGCGCGAGATGGGGCAACCGTCCTTGGCCTTCTCGGCAGCGTCGGCAAAGTCGGCCGGAGTGGCACCCGGGACGCGGCCGCGCACGGTGATGTGCGACGAGATGACCGTCCAACCGGCCTCGCGCTTGTCGCCCGTGATGTCGACCGTCGTTTCGATGTGCTCGGCTGTGAAGCCCGCCTTGAACAGCGTGTTCGAGAACGCCATCGAGAAGCATGACGCGTGCGCCGCGGCAAGCAGCTCCTCTGGGCCGGACAGACCGGCCGGATCCTCTGTTCGTGCCGACCAGCTGATCGGCAGGTCGCGCAGTTGCGCGCTCGACTTCGAGCTGACCGAGCCGCTGCCTTCAGTCAGGTTGCCGGCCCAAACAGCTGGAGCTGAGCGAATTACGGCCATTACTTCCTCCTGTATGCGCCGGTTAGTCTAGGGCGCGCCACATGAATCGCTCACTGCTGTACGGCATGGGTATCGGCGTCGTGTTGATGGCCGCGGTTGTAGTGCTGCTTGGCGGCGCCCTGACGGGCCCCCGGCCCTCGCCATCGCCGACTGCCCGCCCCAGCATCACTCCCCGGCCTTCGACCGCGACGATCCGCCCGTCGCCCACGCCAATTGACACCTCGATCGAGGCGACTGCGGTCGTGATCCCCCAGCGCAGCGCCGACCTATCGGTGCCGATCGACGGAATCGTCGACCAGATCTACGTCCACGAGCTCGACCAGGTCACGGTCGGTCAGCTGATCCTGCGGCTAGACCAGACGACGTACCTCGCGGGGGTGGGCAAGGCGCAGTCGGACCTGGAACACTTTGATGCGGTTCTTGCCAAGGCGCAGCTCGAGGTCGATCAGCTGCCAGCCGACGCGACGCCGGCCCAGATCGCGTCAGCCCAGGCCGACCTGAGGTTGGCGCAGACCGACCGGGACGTGGCTGCGTCGACGCTGACCGAGGCCCAGGTCGCGCTCCGCCAAACCGAGCTGCGCGCGCCCTTCGCCGGGACGGTCGCGGCGATCAACATCGAGCGCGGTGAGCAGGCCGTCGCAGGCCAGCCCGTGGCCGCGATTGGCGACCTGTCGAGCTGGTTGATCGAGACGACCGACTTGAGCGAGCTCGAGGTGGTGCGGGTGGCAGTCGGCGATGTGGCGTCAGTGACCTTCGAGGCGCTGCCCGACCTCGTGCTGAACGGTCATGTCGACCGAATCGAGGTCCGCGGGACCGGTGCGGCAGGTAACGTCGTGTTCGCCGTTTCCATAAAGCCTGACACGCACAACGAGCAGCTGCGCTGGAACATGACCGCCACGGTGCGCATCACACCGAGCGACTAGCGCCTCATTCGGAAGTCGTCGAGGCGCCATGGGCTGCTGAACGGGCGGTCAGCCTTTCGCCGCCGTGATCGTGTAGATGACATCGGCGCCAAAGATGCCACCGACGCTTTCGATCTGACACTGCAGGAAGTAGCCGTACCTGGTGTTGTCGATCGTTGCGAAGTCGATGATGGTATCGGCCAGTCGCACCGTGCCCGGGGTCGGGTTGAGGCCGGTGGTTGGTACGGCCGCGAGAACCTCGAAGCCGCCCACGGGCGGCACGAGCCCCGTTCGGACCAGGGCGCAGTCCCGATGGGAAGAGGTCTCGATCATTGGTGACCGAAGCTATTCAATGGTGCAACGAGATCCTCGCCGCAGCACCCGACGACCGCGGGATTGAGATGCCGATCGCCCATGCGCTTGCGCACATGCACGCTCGCCTGGGTAACTTCGAGCTTGCCCGGTCGCAGGCCGCCAGGTGCCTGGAGATCGCCAACGAGAGCGGACAGCGAAGCGCAGCCATGACCCTGACGGAGGCGGCGGCGGACCTCGAGACGCTGGCCGGCGACCACGCGACCGCGGAGCGCATGCTGGCCGTGGGCTGCGACTGGTTCAGCTCGCTAGGTGCCCCGCACGCGGTGCTGGAGGCATTCCACGGGCTGTCGCAGGGTTACGGTCATATTCCGGTCGATGTGCAGCGGTTGGCCGCCATCGCCGATGCGCAAGGCCCCCTGAGCCTCGGGCGTCTTCGGGGACCGCCACCGCAGGGCGGTCGTGCCCTGTTAGAGGCGGCTATGGCCGGCGCGCACCTCAACGAAGGACGCTATGTGGAGGCCGAGG
>JARXKQ010000017.1:8202-11432 GCA_030271555.1 Chloroflexota bacterium
ACTGGGTCTCTACGAACAGAAGGGGAGCCTCGTGGGCATGGAGGCCGCCGCAGCCCGGCTGGCCGCCGGCTGATCCCGCCGCGAGTCCTAAGGCTGGCCGGCGCGCGTACCTGTCCAGAGAACGACGGCGCCGCTTGAGCTCACGCCGAAAGCCACGAGCCCAGTGGCGCCGTCAGCCGCCAGTAGGTTCACAGAGGAGTCGGCAGCAAGCGCGGAATCGACCGAGGTCTGCGTCCACTGCAAGCCATCCGTCGACGTGTACAGCGTGGCGTTGTTGCCGTTCTTGCCGCCGGCCACGAACAGCGCACCGCTTGCGACGACTGAGTTAAGGCCACCCGGCCCAGGCGACGTGCCACGCGTCCAGGTCTGGGCCGTCGCGTCCGACGTCCAGACGGCAACGTCGTTCTGGCTGCCCGATCCGACGGCGACGAACTTGCCGCCGCCAAAGGTCAGGCTGTTGGCTTGACCGGTGCCAAGTGAGCTGCCCGAGACGTTCTGCCACTGGTGGCCGTCCGCGGAGCTCCAAATCTGAGGTTTGCCCGAGCCATAGCCGATCGCCGCGAGCACAGAAGTGCCGCTGGCAACATCGCCCATCGTCGCGCCGGTGAAGACCGAGTTGTTCGGGACTTGCATCCAACTTGTGCCGTCGGTCGAGAGGGTCACCGCAGCATCGGCCGGGACCGCGGGAAAGCCAGCGTCGAAGTCGGAGCCGACCGCGATCAGGCCAGGTCCACCAGTTGTGATCGACTGGAGTTGACAGCATGTGCCGGGATCGATCGCTTGTCGTGTCCAGGTTTGCCCGTCAGTCGAGGTGACAAACACCTCACCGGCGGTCGCGCAGCCTTCGTTCTGGCCACAGCTGCCGCCCACGGCCGCGAACCCCGTCCCTGAGCTACTCACCGCAACAAGCGTCGTGTTCTTGAGCGCATCACCTGTCGCGACGGACGTCCAGGTGGCGCCGTCCGTTGACGTCCAGATTCTCCCGTCTGTCTCGCTACCCGTGATGCTGCCGACAGCAACCCAGACTCCGTTGCCGAATGCGACGCCGTTGACCGCCGCACCCGCGAAGACTGGATCGCTGGCCTTGCGCTGCCAGGTAACGGGTGCCGACGCAGCCGGACTGCACGCGGATGCCAGCAGGCAGGTGACAAACACCAGAAGACCTGTGACACGCCGCATGGACGAGTGCTCCCTATGGCTTCCGCGCGGATAACTAGAACGGACAGCGGCCGAGCGCAACTCGATCGGCCACGAGTGTACGCGCAGGTGAGCGCGTCGCTCGCTGACGTTAGAAGGTCCGTAGATGCAGTACGGCGTGACGCCCCGATGACCCTCGCAACCGGCCGGGTCCTTCAGGTCAACATCTCACCTGGTGGCGTTCCCAAGCTACCCGTCGAGCGCGCCTGGGTGAGCACTTTCGGCCTCGAAGGCGGCAGGCACCGCGAGTACACAGTCCACGGCGGTCCCTATCGCGCCGTGTGCCTGTTCGGCATGGAGGTCATCGAGCGCCTTCAGGCAGAAGGACATCCCATCGAGCCAGGTGGTGCCGGCGAGAACTTGACTACGTCGGGTATCGAGTGGTCGTTGCTATCGGTCGGCGCAGGGGGTCATGGTCGCGCGTTATGGGCTGGGCGGAGGACCCTCGATGGGATGCAGGGTGCCTGAGACGCGACCGGTGAGGGTGTAGCCGGGCGCGGTCACGGACGAATTGCAGTCGATGTTGTAGTTCTCGACTCCGTCAAACTTGGCCGCCACCCATGTTTGGGGCGCGCAGCCCGGGAAGCTCTCGGGCGTCCCCATCGTCGACGTGAAACCCGAGCACGTCGCTTCCCATTCGTCATTGAAGAGAAGGGCGACGGCAATGTCGTGACCGGGTGCTCCCTGGATCAGGACATCGCCGATGGTTGATCCGTCGGGCTGACCCTGAGCCGATGTCTCCAGCGTGCCCGAAAGATGCGCCGTTGGCGTGCAATTGGATACGGAGTAGTCGTAGGTATACGTGCTTCCTCCTCCCCTCTCGGCGGTGAAGCCGTAGCTCTTCTCGGCGAGCAGCACGAGCTGGGCGCTGCCTGAAACCGAAGTCACGATCGTGAGGTCGGGCCCGACGCGCTCGCTGAGTTCGGCCGTCCAGGTGATGGTGCCGCCGACGTAACTGGGACCCGTGCATGACTCTTTTGCGCTTGCTTCGACGATTCCGGTCACATTGCCGTCACGGGCGTGGTTCGACGCCACCAAATAGACCTGGTCAATGTCGTCACCCGGGTCATCGCGGCAGAACTTGAGCGTTCCGCCACTGACCGGTCTGCGCTTCCAGGTGCCGCCCAGGACATGGACGAAGGCGTCAGTGTCCACCTGCCCGGCAGGTGACAACTGTGTCGTAGAGATCGTGACGAGGCGTGCCGCTTCCGTGATGTCCAATTTGAAGTACCGCGCAGCCAGCGGCGGAATCGATTGCGACGGCGAGACATATGGATTGCCCGGGCTGACAGTTCCGGTAGCGATAGTCGATGGCGGTACGTTGTAGAAGTTGCCATCCTGGTCCGAATAGAGCTTGAGACCCGACGGCTGCAGGACAGACTGGATATTGAGGTTTCTCACCGCGAAGTCGTGGAAGCTGGTGTCGAACGCCAGCTGACCTGAGATTGCCTCAGTTACGGCCGCGAAGTCGCCGCTGCCGACGGGATCAATGGCCGCCCACGCCTTGAAGACCGAAGTCTCACCTTTTTCCTGCTCCATGAAGAACGGCCAGACGTACGCCCCGTACATGTGGTCTGGATCGGGATCCTCGAGGCCGGCCCCCGAAGGTTGAAAGTGGTTGACGAACCAGCGGTGGGGAACCCTGCTCTCTGGGCGGAGGTAGTACGTCTCGGCCCACACCGCGCTCGCCTCCGTAAACCAGTGGCTCACGGTCCCCTTGTGGGGCGCCTTCCGGTTGTGCGCGAATTGCAGGACGTGGAAGAACTCGTGGATGAGGTCCTGTTTCATGGCCACCGTGTCGCCCAGACGATTGCGATTGACCATGATGAAGCCGCTCGACGCGTTGCGAGCTACGCCGTCCGCCGAGGTGTAGGGCGGCGATGGACTGGCTGCTGCCGCGGCGGTCGCTGGGATGTTGTTGTTCCCGTCCCGGAAAAAGACCTGGCCTAGGTTCAGTACATAGAAGTCGATGCGCGCGTCACCGCCATACTCGCGGGAAACGTCTGGACCGTTCCCATCTGGCAGGGGCGGAC
>JARXKQ010000018.1 GCA_030271555.1 Chloroflexota bacterium
CCTCATTGAGACAGGGAATGATCACTGCGATCTGGCCCACATCGGCGGGGGTCGCGGTTGGCGTGGCGTCGACGGCGGTCATACGCGCAATTGGGGGGCGCGCAGCCGCATCAGCGGCGCGCTCAGACGGAACGGCTGGAAGTGCATGCTGCATCGATAGGATGGCCGACCACGCGCTGCAATAGTCCGAAAGTATAGGTAGGCGATTTGTCTGGTTACGTGCGGGGGGCATGATCTGCCAAACTCGGCGGGTTCGATGAGCACAACCTCAGCCACTCTCACGGCGGACGTCCCGACCAAGCCCGTTACGGCGAGCAGCACACGCTCGCGCATCGCCGCCCTGTCGTTGGGCGTCTTCGTGTTCACGTTCCTCGTGTACTGGCTCCTGGGGCCCATGAACACGCCCTACGACTTCCAGCTGTCGCAGGCGAACAACATCATTCACGGTCATCTGGACATGACCGAGCAGTACACGCGCAACCTGAACCTGCTCGAGCGCGTGCTGTACGACGGCAAGGGCTTCTGCCTGCCGACCAACGATCCGCGCGGACCCGAAATCGACGCGTTGATCCCGAACGCCCGCTACAGCGACACCTGCCTGCACTACATGCAGCACTCACTCGGGCCGGCGCTGCTGCTCATACCACTCGTCCTGGTCTTCGGCATGACCGTCAGCCAGACGCTCATCTCGTGCCTCGTCGGCGCGGCTGCGGCGGCGGTCGTCTTCGCGATCACGCGCCACTTCACCAGTCAGCTGCGGATGCAGCTCGCGCTGACCGTGCTGGCGATGTTCGGCACCCAGATCTGGTACAGCGCCACGGAAGGCAGCGTGTGGCATTTCGCCCACGCGACGGCGTTCTTCTTCATGGTCAGCGGCATCTATTTCACGGTCGTCCGGCGCAACCCGTTGCTTGCCGGCGCGATGTTCGGTGCCGCCTTCATGTGTCGGCCGTCGACCATCCTGGGCGGCCTGTTCGCGATCATCGCCTTCTCGGACATGTGGCTGCCGGCGGCAACTGAGACAGGCCGCTCGATCCTGCGCCGCGTCAACCTCCGGCCGCTGATCGCCCTCGCGCTCGGGGTCGCGCCGTTCATCATCCTCAACTCGCTCATCAACTACATGCGCTTTGGCAGCCCGTTCGAGTCCGGTTACAGCTACGGCGAGCAGGTCTACCAGGACAACCTGACGTGGGTCTACAAGTACGGCCTCTTCAACCCGCTGTACATCGCGCGCCACGTGGCCATTGTGTTCGAGCAGATGCCGGTCTTCTCGAGCCAGGGCTCGTACATCTACCCCTCATGGGCCGGTCAGGCCATCTGGGCCACTTCACCCGCGATCCTGCTGGGCCTGTTTGCGCATCTGCGCAAGTGGGTATGGCCGGCACGGCTCGCCGCGCTGGCGGTCGCCCTGTCTGGCGCGCTGTTGATCATTGGCGCGGCCGCGGACCGGCTGGGCATCATTGCCTGGACGCCGGCGGACGTGCCCTTCGGCTTGCACCTCCTGCCCTTCTGGGTCCTGATCGCGCTGGCGATCGGGCTGTCGCTCGCATACCGCGACCGACTCGTCGTTGCGTGCTGGGCGGCGATCGTGCCGATTGCGCTCTTCAACTGGATGTTCGCCGCGACCGGCTGGGCGCAGTTCGGCTACCGCTACGGCCTCGATTTCATGCCGTTCCTGATCCTGCTCGCAGTGATCATGGTGAGCCGCGGGACGCGCCTGACGCGCTACCAGGTGGTGTTGATCGGCGTGTCGGTGCTGATCAACCTGTGGGGCGTGCTATGGATCGACAAGCTGGCCCAGATCCATCCGCCGTTGTTCGGCTGGACGTTCGTCGGCTGGTAACTAGCTGATCGGCCCCCAAAAGCCGGTCCCGTAGCCGACCAGCAGGAAAACGAACGTAACTGCCGCCAGCACCAACCAGAAGAGCACGGCCATGCGCGAGCTGGTTGGCGCCAGCTCCGGGTTCTCGAGAGCCGCCGGCTTCCAGCGGCGTGAACCCAGGCGGCTGCGCCAGGTGCGCTGTTCGACAGGGTTGGGCTCGAGGCCGGTCGGCGTTGGCCGGTACAGCTTGAGGCTCATCGGTTGGCGCTCACGGCCTCTGGCTTGACCACGTGGCCGTCATCGCCGCGCGGCGTCTCCTCGTCCAACAGGATCATCTCCTGGACGAGCCCCATGTCGCTGCCGAACAGCGCGCCGACCGACTCGCCGCGATGGATGCGCTGGATGGCCTCGCCAATGAGTGGCGCGACGCTCAGGACCTTGATCTGCGGCAGGTGCTTGGAGGGCGGCAGGGGGATCGTGTCGGTGATAACGATCTCGGTGATCTCCGATGTGCGCAATCGGTCGGTTGCCGGATCCGACAGCACGCCGTGGGTGGCGCAGGCGTAGATCTCGGTCACGCCCTCACGCACGAGCGCCCGCTCGATCTCCATCAGCGTCGAGGCGGTGTCGATCTCGTCGTCGACGATGATCGCCCGCTTGCCCTTGACCTCGCCGATGACGTTGAGCACCTCGGCCTTGTCGAGATTGCCCTGACGGCGCTTCTCAATGACGGCAAGTGGCGCCTCGAGGATCTCGGCGAACGTCCGGGCGCGCTTGGCGAAGCCCAGGTCCGTCACTACGACCAGGTCCTCGAGGTTGAGGCGCTTGAAGTAGTTCGACAGCATGTGCACAGCCGTCAGCTCATCGACCGGGATGTTGAAGAAGCCCTGGATCTGGCCCTGGTGGAGGTCCATCGTGAGCAGCCGGTCGGCGCCGGCAACACTGATCATGTCGGCCACGAGGCGCGCCGTGATGGGCACGCGGGGCTGATCTTTCTTGTCCGACCGCCCATAGGCGTAGTACGGGATTACTGCCGTGATGCGCCCCGCGCTGGCGCGCTTGAAGGCGTCGATCATGATCAGCAGCTCCATGATCGACTTCTGGACCGGGCGGCAGGTGGGCTGAACCACGAATACGTCGCGGTCGCGCGCGTTGTCCTCGATCTTGACGAAGATGTTCTCGTTGGCGAACTCGAACACCTCGGCATGGCCCAGGTCGCGCCCCAGGTAGCGCGCGATCTTGCGCGCCAACTCTGGGTTGGAGTTGCCTGTGTAGAGGTCGTACTGGTCGCTGCTGTAGACGCCCGCAGCACGACCGCCGAATGCGCTCACGAGGTACCTCCGGCCGGGTCGTCATTGTCGGGCATCGGTTCGCCATCCGCCAGCCCCGGCTCGACCGTATCGCGCGTTTCGGCACGGAAAACGGCGATCCCGCCAATGACATCGCCGTCGTTGAGGCGCATCACGATCACGCCGCGCGCCTGTGAGCCGTAGCGATTGACGCTCTTGACGTCGGTCCGCACGACCTGGCCCTCCCGGCTGATGAGCAGCAGCTCCTCATCCGACTCGTCCACCAGCGACACGGCGGCGACCTTGCCGGTCTTGGCGCCCTCGAGCGCGATCAGGCGCACGCCCTGGCTGCCGCGGTGCATGCGCCGGAACTCGGTCTGGGCGACGCGCTTGCCGTAGCCGGTTTCGGTCAGGACGAGGATGTCGTTGGTCGGCTTGAGGATGCCCATGCCGACAACCTGGTCGTCCTTGTTGGCGAGTCGAATGCCGATGACGCCGGCCGCGTCGCGGCCCATGGCCCGGACTTCGGTCTCGTTGAACCGGCCGATCCGACCCAACGCGGAGGCCAGGATCACGTCGTCGTTGCCCGACGACACGCCGACCCAGGCCAACTCGTCGCCCTCGGCGACGGTGATGGCGCGGATGCCGGTTGAGCGGACGCGCTCGAACTGCTCGATGGGCGTCTTCTTGATCACGCCCTTGCGGGTGGCCATGACCATGTTGTCGCCCTTCTCGAAGTTGGGGATCGTCACGATCGCGAGCACGCGCTCATTGGGGGGTTCGAGCTGGACGCCATCGAGATTCACGACGGGCATGCCCTTCGAGGTGCGCTCAGTGGGCGCCGGGATCGCGTGCACCTTGGCTGAGAACACGCGGCCATGGTTGGTGAAGAACAGCACCCAGTCGTGGGTCCCGGCGACGAGCAGGTGCTCGACCGCGTCCTCTTCGACGGTGCGCGCACCGATGATGCCCTTGCCACCCCGGACCTGGCGGCGGTACGTCGCGAGCGGCTGGCGCTTGATGTAGCCGCGCGTCGAGACGGTGACGACGACGTCTTCATCGGCGATCAGGTCCTCGTCGGTCAACTCGCGACTCGAGTCTTCCTGGACCTTCGTCCGCCGTTCGCCGGCGTACTTGTCGGAGACCTCGCGCAGCTCGTCCTTGATGATCGCGAGGACGCGGGCCGGGTTGGCGAGGATGTCCTCGAGCTCGGCAATCAGCTTGATCGTGGCGAGATATTCGTCCTCGATCTTCTTGCGCTCGAGCGCGGCCAGGCGACGCAGCTGCATCTCGAGGATGGCGTTGGCCTGGATCTCGCTCAGCTCGAAGCGGCTGATGAGGTTCTGTCGCGCGGCGTCGACGTCGGCCGATTCGCGGATCGTCTTGATCACCGCGTCAAGGTGATCGAGCGCGATCTTGAGGCCCTCGAGGATGTGCGCCCGGTCTTTGGCGCGTCCCAGGTCGAACTCGGTCCGGCGCCGAACGACCTCGCGCCGCCAGTCGATGTGGTGCTGGAGCACGGCTTTGAGCGGCAGCGTCTGCGGCTGGCCATCGACCAGCGCGAGCATGTTCATGTTGTAGGCGAGCTTGAGCGGCGTGTGCTTGAAGAGGTTATTGAGCACCTTGCGTGGTGCCGCGTCACGCTTGCACTCGATCACCAGGCGCATGCCGTCGCGATCCGACTCGTCGCGGATGTCGGCGATGCCTTCGACCTTCTTCTGCTGCACGAGATCGGCGATCTTCTCGGCCAGGGTCGCCTTGTTCACCTGGAACGGCAGCTCGGTGACGACGATCGCCATCCGTTGCAGGCGCGTTTCCTCGAACGCGACCGTGGCCTGCATCACGACCCGGCCGCGGCCGTGCGCGTACATCTCGCGGATCGCGTCGAACTCTTCGACCTGGCCGGTCAGCGCGTTGCGCCGGCTGTCACGCCGGAAGATCGTGGCGCCGGTTGGGAAGTCGGGGCCGTTGACGTAGTTGCACAGCTCGTCGTTGGTGAGCTGCGGGTTCTCGATCAGCGCGATGGTTGCCGCGACGATCTCGCCCAGGTGGTGCGGCGGGATGTTCGTCGCCATACCTACGGCGATTCCCGTCGAGCCGTTGACAAGCAGGTTGGGCAGCTTGGCCGGCAGAACGCTGGGCTGCTGGCGCGTGCCGTCGTAGTTCTCGACGAAGTCGACTGTCTGCTTGTCGATGTCGGCCAGCACCTCGGCGGCGATCGCCGTCATGCGCGCCTCGGTGTAGCGCATTGCCGCCGGGGGGTCGCCGTCGACCGAGCCGAAGTTGCCCTGGCCATCGATCAGCGGATAGCGCAGCGAGAAGGTCTGGGCCATGCGCACGAGGGCGTCGTAGAGCGCCACGTCGCCGTGCGGGTGGTACTTGCCCATCACCTCGCCGACGATGGCCGCGCACTTGCGATAGCTCGCTGCCGACGTCAGGCCCATCTCATGCATCGAGTACAGGATTCGGCGGTGGACGGGCTTGAGGCCGTCGCGGACGTCGGGCAGCGCGCGGCTGACGATGACGCTCATCGCGTAGTCGAGGTACGAGACGCGCAGCTCGTCCTCGATACGGATGGGAACTATGCGGCCGCGATCCTCCGTCATCGGTTGCCCTGGCGGACGCCCTGTTGCGCGATCGCGGCATCGGCGAGGCGGTCATAGCCAACGAAGCCGCGCGTCGTCTCCGCGGCGCGACTCGTTGCTTCCGCGCGCCCGTCGCGCCGCACGCCTTCGAGGCAGGCGCGGATCTCGGCCGCAAATGCGGCATCAGTCTGGGGCGAGGTCAGCGCGTCGCGCAGGACCCACGCGCGGTGACCGTCGTTGGTCCGCTGCGCATCGGCCGCCTGGGCGCGAATCAGCTCGTTCACGCCGCGTGGGTCGACTTCGAGCCACGAGCGCAGCGCCCACGACAGTGCCTTCTGGACATCTGGCTCAGCGTCGCCGAGGAGTGAGTCGATGAGCGTCAAAGCAGGGGTATTGCTCAGTCGAACGCGCTCGGCGCGCGTGATCTCGTACGGCAGGCGAGCGATGGTCGAGCCGACCAGTCGACGCTCCCATTTGCTGGCCGAATAGACCAGCTGCTCCAGCTCCGCCCAGCGATAGCTCTCGCGCAGGATGCCTGCGGCGTACAGCTCGGCGAGCGAGTCGACGCTGATCCACTCGTGGGCCGCGCGAGCGAGGCCACGCATCAGCTGCCAGGTGCGCTCCGGATCGTCGGGCAGCGAGCACGACAGGCAGGCGTGGGCGATGAGCGTGAACTCGCGCTCAGGCTCCGTGGCCAGCCGCTCTGCGAGCCATAGGGCGCTCGCCGGCGAACCCTCGCGCAGTGCCGCGCGTACCTGGCGGCTGACCGCCGCGAGCAACGGATTGCGGACTCCAAAAACAGCGCCTGAACCGGGCGCCACGCGGCTCTGCTCGGCGCGGTACGGCTCGTCGGCCAGTTGTGTCAGGCCGTCGCGCGCGACCGCGACGAACTCCTCGGGCTGGTCGGTCAGCTCGCCCAGCGCCTCGCCCAGGCCGCGCGCCTGGGGCAACCGCTCGGCGACGAGGGCCTGCGCACGCAGACTGGTTTCAGACGTCAAGGTTCTGGACCTGGCGGGCACGCGCCTTGATGAAGTCGCGCCGTGGCTCGACCTTCTCGCCCATAAGTGTGCTGAACATGCGGTCGGCTTCGGAGGCATCCTCGATGTCGGCCCGGAGCAGCGTCCGCGTGCCCGGGTTCATCGTCGTCTCCCAGAGCTGCTCGGCGTTCATCTCGCCCAGGCCCTTGAACCGCTGAATGGTCAGGTTCTTGGCCTTGAACTCCTTCACGACACGCTCGCGATCCGCCTCGTCCTTCGCGTAGCGCGTCACCTTGCCGGTGCTGACGCGGAACAGCGGTGGCTGGGCGATGTACAGGTGGCCGCCTTCGATGATGAATGGCATGTGTCGATAGAAGAAGGTCATCAGCAGCGTCCGGATGTGCGCGCCGTCCACGTCCGCGTCGGCCAACAGGATGATCTTGTGGTAGCGCAGCTTGGCGATGTCGAAGGTCTCGCCGATGCCCGCGCCCAGCGCGATGATGAGCGGCCGGATCTTCTCGCTCCCGAGGACCTTGTCGATGCGCGCCTTCTCGACGTTGAGCATCTTGCCGAACATGGGCAGCACCGCCTGGAAGTGGCGGTCGCGGCCCTGCTTCGCCGAGCCGCCGGCCGAGTCGCCCTCGACGATGAACAGCTCGCTCTTGGCCGGGTCGCGCTCCTGGCAGTCGGCGAGCTTACCCGGCAGGGCCGAACCCTCGAGCGCCGACTTGCGGATAACGAGGTCGCGGGCCTTGCGCGCCGCATCGCGAGCGCGGGCGGCGAGAAGCGACTTTTCGACGATGCGCCGCGCGTCCTGCGGATTCTCCTCGAGATATCGGTTGATGCCCTCCGTGACAGCCGCCTGGACCTGGCCCTTCACGTCAGCGTTGCCCAGCTTGGCCTTGGTCTGGCCCTCGAACTGGGGGTCGGTCAGCTTGACGCTGACGACCGCGGTCAAGCCCTCGCGCACGTCGTCGCCCGACAGGTTCGCGTCGTTGTCCTTGAGGATCGCGTTCTTGCGGGCGTAGTCGTTGAGCGACGCGGTCAGGGCGGCGCGGAAGCCGGTGACGTGAGTTCCGCCATCGACCGTGTTGATGTTGTTGGCGAAGGCGAAGACGTTCTCGCTGTACCCATCGTTGTATTGAATGGCCGCTTCCACCTGGGTGGAGCCGTCGCGCCGCTCGGCGTACATGGGCCGCGGATGGAGCACGTCGCGGCCACGATTGAGGTGGCGCACGAACGAGATCAGGCCGCCTTCGAAGTAGAAGCTCTTCTCGCGTTTGGGCGAGGGCCGCTCGTCGACGAACTTGATCCACAGGCCCTTGTTGAGATACGCCGACTCTCGCAGTCGCTGGGCGACGGTCTCGAAGTTCCACTCGAGGGTCTCGAAGATCTGGGCGTCAGGTGTGAATGAAGTCAGCGTGCCGGTCCGACCATTGCTGGAGCCGATCGCGCTGACCTTGGTGGTGGGCTTGCCGCGCGCGTACTCCTGGAACCAGACCTGGCCGCCAAATGCCGATTCGACGCGCAGCTTTTCCGACAGCGCGTTGACCACGCTGACGCCCACGCCGTGCAGACCGCCCGACACCTTGTACCCACCGCCGCCGAACTTGCCGCCGGCATGCAGGACGGTATGGACGACCTCGAGCGCGTCGCGCCCGGTCTGCTTCTGCTTGCCGACCGGCACGCCGCGGCCGTTGTCGCGGTTGGTGACGCTGCCGTCGGCGTTGATGGTCAGCTCAATCAGCGTGGCGTGACCGGCCATCGCCTCGTCGATCGAGTTGTCGACGACTTCCCAGATCAGCTGGTGCAGACCGCGCGCGTCGGTCGACCCGATGTACATGCCGGGCCGCTTGCGTACCGCCTCAAGGCCCTCCAGGACCTGGATGCTCTCGGCGGTATATGCGACCTCCGCCGCGCCCTTGGCTTTGCGGCCGTTGGCGGGGCCCGCTGGCGCGGCCGGCTTGGTGAGCTGGTCCGTCACGCCGCGCCGCCGGTGAGCCGCTCGTACAGACGTTCGAGCTCTTCCTGGGTGTAGTACTCGATCGTGATCTTGCCCCCCTTGCGGCTGGTGCTGAGCGTCACTTTTGTCGCGAGCGCCTCGCGCAGGCCGCGTTCGACCCGCTCGAGGTCGGCGGGGCGCGCCGGCTTTGAGCCCCTAGCCGTGGGTGTGGACTTAATCGAACGGCGTACGAGTTCCTCGGTTTGCCGCACCGACAAGCCACCGGAGACTACCTCAGAAAGAGCTTCGGCTTGTCGCGCTGCGTCCGGCAGGCCGGCCAGCGCGCGGGCGTGGCCTTCAGTGATCTGGCCGTCCGCGAGGGCCACCTGGACGCGCTGGTCCAGGTCGAGCAGACGCAGCGTATTGGCCACTGCCGAGCGCGATCGCCCGACGCGCGACCCGACCTCGTCGTGTGTCAGCCCGAAGTCGTCGACGAGCCGGCGGAAGGCTTGAGCCTCTTCGAGTGGATTGAGATCCGAGCGTTGCAGGTTCTCGATCAGCGCCCAGGCGAGCTGAGCGCCTTCATCGGCGCTGCGCACGAGCGCCGGAATGCGATCCAGGCCGGCAATCTGGGCAGCTCGCAGCCGGCGCTCACCAGCGATGAGCCGATAGCCATCGGCACTGGGCGTTACCAGGATTGGCTGCAACACGCCGTGTTCGGCGATGCTGTCAGCGAGCTCATTGAGGGCGTTCTGCTCGAAGCGCTTGCGCGGTTGGTATGGGTTATGGCTGATCGCGGCGATGGGCAGCTCGACCGAAGCCGCCGGCTCGTCACGCTGCGGGATCAGCGCCGCGAGGCCGCGGCCCAATCCTGTGGGCCGGCGCAAGTCGGCTGTCATGCGCCCGCCCATGCCGGCGGCTCGCTCGCCGAGGACGCGGGGTGGCGGCGCAGCACTTCGTCGGCCAGTGCGGCATATGCCAGGGCGCCGCGCGACTCGGGGCTGTAGCGGACGATGGGCCGGCCGTAGGACGGCGCTTCGGCAAGGCGCACTGAGCGTGGAACGACCGTCTCGTACACCGTTCCATTAAGGTGCCGGCGCACCTCGGCGGCAACGTCAGAGCTCAACGTTGTGCGCGAGTCGTACATCGTCAGCAGCACGCCCGCCAGGCGCAGACGCGGATTCAGGTTGTCGCGGACGAGATCGATCGTCGCCAGCAGCTGGCCCAGACCCTCGAGCGCGTAGTACTCGCACTGGATGGGCACCAGGACACTGTCACTGGCCGTCAGGGCATTGACGGTCAGCAGCCCAACGGCGGGCGGGCAATCGAGGACGATGAAGTCATAGCTGTCGCGCAACTTGGCCAGCGCGGCCGAGAGCTTGCGCTCGCGCTGTGGAACATTGACCAGCTCGACTTCAGCGCCGGCAAGATCCTGGCCGGACGGAATCAGCCAAAGGCCTTCAATCTGGGTCGGCTGGACGACCGATCGGACGAATTCTGGGTCGACCAGGGCGGGATAGATCGAGCTGGCGCCGCTTTGACGATCGAATCCGAGCCCGCTCGTGGCATTGCCTTGAGGGTCGAGATCGACCACGAGCACGCGGCGACCGGCCAGGGCGAGGTACGCGGCAAGGTTGATCACGGTGGTGGTTTTGCCAACGCCGCCTTTTTGGTTAGCGCAAGCGATGATGTCGCCCACTCAGCGGCCGGTGCAAAACGCGGTATTCACGTCCATTGATTCTATCTGAAAGGCGCTCGGCGCCCATTGTCCGGACGCTCGCTTCACGTCGAGTTGGCGGCCACTTCACGCTCGGTTCACGCTGCGCGAAGTTGAGTTTCACGTGAAACAAATAGCCTGCCCCGGCGCGTCAAAGGGCTGTCGTTTCACGTGAAACGGTGACACTGGGACGGCCGGTCGGAACTCTCAGGGACCCCGCCTATACTCGGCCGGACCACGCGCCAGTGCGCGATCGCCGTGCGGCCAACCGCATCTCGGAGTCTAGTTTTGACGATCCCTTTCGCGGCACTCTTCACATTGGTCGCCGCGCTCCTCGAGGCAACGGTGCTGCCGGAGCTACCGATCGCCGGCGCCACCGTAGATCTCGTCCTCGTGTTCGCTGTGTGCGCGACGATCGTTCTGGGCATAGAAGACGGGCTGGCCGCCGCGTTCCTGGGCGGGATGCTGATCGATCTGCTCATCCCAGACCGACCCCTGGGCGCGGCAACGCTCACGCTTCTGCTCGTGCTCAGTCTCGCGATCGTGGTCGCGCGCCTCGGCGGACCTAGCCGGCGTTGGTTGGCAGTCGCGATGGTCGTCGTCCTAACGCCACTCATGCACGGACTGATGGCGCTGATTCTCGTCGCAACCGAAGGCGTGCCGCTCGCCCTTTCGCTCACTAGTGTGCTCGTCGCCGCATTCATGAACGGCCTCGTCGCGATCCCGGTCGCGGCCCTGTTCACGGCGATCGAACGGCGCTTGGGCACGCCCGAGCGGGTCGACTGGTGACCAACCTGGGTCAGACGCATGCCTGATTACGTGCTGGGGCGGCCGGAACCGCCGCAGAACCGGCTGGGCGTCCGCTTCGGCGTCTTTGGGCTGATCATCGTGCTGGTAGTCGGTGCCCTCACCACCCGGCTCTTCTACATGCAGGCGGTTCAGGGCGGCTATTACA
>JARXKQ010000019.1 GCA_030271555.1 Chloroflexota bacterium
GGGCGGCCGACTTCGGCGTCAAGGTGGACAACGTCAGCTTCGATTACGCGGTCGCGGCCAAGCGTCGCCAGTCTGTCGTCGATCGGCTGGCCAAGGGCTTGGACGCCCTGGCGAAGAAGAACAAGGTCGAAGTGATCCGCGGCCGCGGAACGCTCAACGGCGGCAAGCGGGTCATCGTCAAGACGCTCGACGCGGACGGCAAGCCGGACGGCGAGCGGCCACTCGACGCGACGGACGTCATTCTCGCCACCGGGTCGCGTGTCAAGTCGCTCCCCGGGCTCGAGCCGGACGGCAAGCTGATCATCACGTCTGACGAAGCGACCACCGGGAGCACGCTGCCCAAGAGCATCATCGTCGTAGGCGGTGGCGCGGTCGGCGTTGAGTTCGCCTCGTTCTACAAGGACGCGGGCGTCGACGTGACGCTGCTCGAGTATCTGCCACGGCTCGTGCCGCTCGAGGATGGCGAGATCTCCAAGGAGTTGGAGCGGACCTTCCGGCGGCGCGGCATCAACGTCATCACCAGCGCGCGCTTCGACACCGCGGCCGTAAAGAAGGACGCGAGCGGCGTGAGCGTGATGGTCGGCAAGGAAGGGGAGGAGCCCAAGGAGTTCCGCGCCGAGCAGATGCTCGTCGCCACCGGCCGCGCCCCCAATTCGGACAACGTCGGGCTCGAGTCGACGCGCGCCAAGGTCGAGAAGGGTTTCGTGCAGGTCGATGCGCGGATGCGTACCGCTGAGCCGCACCTCTATGCGATCGGCGACCTGATCGGCGGGCTGCTGCTGGCGCACGTCGCCGCGCACGAGGGCATCGCGGCGGTCCATGCGATCGCGGGCGCAGAGGCTGAGAAAGTCGACTACCTCACGATGCCGCGCGCGACCTACTCCCGGCCGCAGATCGCGTCCATCGGCCGCTCGCAGGAGGAAGCTGAGGCCGCCGGACTGACCGTCAAGGTCGGCAAGATGCCCTTCCAGGCAGTCGGCAAGGCGCTCATCCGCGGTGAGCACGAGGGCTTCGTGAAGGTGGTGGCTGACGCCAAGACAGACGCGCTTCTGGGCGTCCACATGATCGGCGCCGGCGTGACCGACCTGATCGCTGAGGCTTCGGTGGCGATGTTGCTGGAAGCCACCGCCTGGGAAGTCGGTAACTCGGTCCACCCGCACCCCACCCTGTCGGAGGCGCTGGGCGAGGCGGCCCTCGCCGTCGACGGCAAGTCGATCAACTTCTAAACTCCGCGCCTGATGGCAACGACTAAGCCCGCGCCCGCCGCAAAGTCAGAGACGCCGGCAGACCCAACGACGCTCGGCGCGGACGTGGGTCTGACCAAGGACGACCTGCTCGAAATGTACCGCCTGATGGCGGTGGCGCGCGCGGTCGACGAGCGGATGTGGATCCTCAACCGTGCGGACAAGATCCCGTTCGTCATCTCGGGCCAGGGCCACGAGGGCGCACAGGTTGGGTTGGCGTATGCCCTGAAGAAGGGCCACGACTGGATGGTCCCGTACTACCGCAGCGTCGCGTCGCTGATCACCTTCGGCATGAGCCCGCGCGAGATCATGCTCGCGCAGTTCGCGCGCGGCGTTGATCCGTCCAGCGGCGGCCGCCAGATGCCGGGCCACTACGGCATCATCGAGCGCAACATCCTGTCGGTCTCGTCGCCGGTCGCCACGCAGCTGCTCCACGCCACGGGCATCGCCTGGGCGTCGAAGCTCAAGAAGACGGACGTCGTCACGATCACGTACATCGGCGAGGGCTCGTCCAACCAGGGCGACTTCCACGAGGGCCTCAACTTCGCCGGCGTCCACAACCTGCCGGTCATTTACGTCGTCGAGAACAACGGGTACGCGATCTCTGTGCCCATGGCCCTGCAGTCCGCGGTCGCGGACATCGCCATCCGCGGCGCCGGCTACAACATGCCCGGCGTAATCATCGACGGCATCGACGTGTTGGCCTGCTACCGCGCCGGCCGCGAGGCGATCGACCGCGCACGCCGCGGCGAGGGGCCAACCCTTATCGAGGCGAAGGTCACCCGACTCACCGCCCACTCGTCGGACGACCAGCAGACCAAGTACCGGACCGCCGAGGACCTCGAATCAGGCAAGGACCGCGATCCGCTGCCGGTCTTCCGTGATCAGCTCCGCGCCGCTGGCATGCTCGACGACGAGACGGAGGCGAACATGGTCGCCGAGGCGCGCAAGGTGGTCGAGGACGCGACCGATTGGGCCGAGGCACAGGCCGATCCTGATCCGGCCACTGCCCAGCGCCACGTCTACGCCGACCTGCCGCCCGCGCGCATGGACGATCCACTGTGGACCGGCGTGCGGTTCATCGGCGACGGCGGGCCGTGGGGCGTGCTGCGTGATTCCGGCGGGGAGGGCTAGGCCGTGGCAGTCATGACCTTCATCGAGAGCGTGCGCACCACTTTGGCGCAGGAGATGCGCCGCGACGACTCGATCGTCGTGCTGGGCGAGGACGTCGGCAAGAAGGGCGGCGTCTTCCTTGCGACTGACGGGCTGTACGACGAGTTCGGCGGCGACCGCGTCCTGGACACACCGCTTTCGGAGTCAATGATTGTCGGCGTCTCGATTGGCGCTGCCGTTGCCGGCCTCCGACCTGTCCCGGAGATCCAGTTCGCCGATTTCATCTTCCCTGCGTTCAACCAGATCCTGTCGGAGGCGGCGCGGATGCGCTTCCGATCGAATGGCGCGTTCACCTGTCCCATCACGCTGCGTGCGCCCTACGGCGGCGGCGTTCATGGCGCGCTGTATCACTCGCAGAGCGTCGAAGCCTTCTTCGCCCACATCCCCGGCTTGAAGGTCGTCATCCCGTCGACGCCGTACGACGCGCGCGGGCTGTTGCGCACTTCGATCCGCGACAACGACCCGGTGCTCTTCTTCGAACACAAGAAGATGTACCGCTCCGTGCGCGGCGACGTGCCCGACGACGACTACACGATCCCCATCGGCCAGGCGAAGGTGACGCGCGAGGGGACCGACGTCACCCTCATCGCATACGGCCTCATGGCGCAGTACTCCCTGGAAGCCGCTGAGCTGCTCGCGTCCGACGGCGTGTCCGCCGAAGTGGTCGACGTCCGCACGCTCCGTCCGCTGGACGGCGAGACCCTGCTGGCCTCCGTCCGCAAGACGGGCAAAGCGGTGGTGGTCTACGAGGACAACCGGTTCGGCGGCTACGGCGCGGAGATCGCCGCGATCGTCGCCGAGGAAGCCTTCGAGTCCCTCGACGGACCCATCGTCCGCGTCACCGGCCCCGACGTCCCCGGCGTCCCCTACAACCACGTCCTCGAGGACTGGTTCATGCCCAACCCCGAGCGCATCGCCGAAGCCGCCCGGCGCCTCGCCGCCTACTAGCGCCCGGGCCACCGTCCGTGGTTGCCGTTGATCTCGTCCCAATGACCGATGCCGCATACATGGCGTGGCGCGACCGGAGCGTGCGCGAGTACGCGGCCGAGCACGTGAGATCCGGCGGCTGGACCGCGGAGGAGGCGCCCGCGAAGGCGGAGGCGCAGTTCGGGCAGATCCTGCCCGACGGTCTGGCAACGCCGGGCCAGTTCCTGTGGACGGTCCGCGACGCCGCTGGCACCGATGCGGGCATCCTCTGGGTCGGCACCGAACGCCGGCCCGGCCACGCCTTCATCTACGACGTCGAGATCGCCCACGATCGGCGCGGCCAGGGCCTCGGCACGGCGGCGATGCGGGCCCTCGAAGAGTGGGCGCGCGCCAACGGCATCGACACTATCGGCCTGCACGTCTTCGGCCACAACACCGGCGCGTGGCAGCTGTACAAGCGCCTCGGCTGGGTCGAGACCAACGTGCAGATGGAAAAGCGCCTCTAGCCCGCCGCCGCCCCCCGCCCGCCACCTATCGTCACCAGCATTCATATCCAACCCGCGAGCCCGTTCGCCCGTCACCCATCGCCCCCCGCGATCGATGGGGGCGATTTCGGCTTCCGCACCCTGGTTCGACCGCCTGCCGCTCGGATACCACTGCCGTGAGCGATACCTGACAGGAACCACAGCCCGCCCATCGCGCCAGCAGGCTGCTTGATTCAGGTCCGGATCGCGACACCGCGCATGGGGAACGCCTTCTCGAACAGCGACTTGTGGGCCGCGACCTTGCGCCGCAGCGTGCTGTTCTCAGGCATGACCAACAACCAGGCGACCTGCCGCACCTGCCAGCCGTCTCGTCGAGCTTGCGCAGTGTCTGCTCGACGGCGGCCATGTCGGTCTTGATCTCCAAGACGAGCAGCGTCCCAGTCGCCGGCATGAAAGCCAACAGGTCGATCGAACCGCGTTCGCCGAATTCGTTGTAGGTGACCTCGATCCGGACCTCCCAGCCGGCCTCGCCGAGCAGCCTGGCGACCAGAGCCCCAAGCATGGCGTGGTCTGCATCGAGCAACCGGTCTAGCTCGCCTGCGCGCCAACGCACTTCGACCACCAGATGCGCGTCGAGCGCGGCCAGAATGCGGCGCAGGATCGGCACGGACGGCAGGTGACCGCGCTCCGTCTCAGAGACGGTCGCCTGAGCGCAGGCCGCCCGTCGGGCAAGGTCGATCTGCCGCCAGCCCAGGCGGCGGCGCAGCGCCCGAACGATGCGGCCAACGCGCTGGTCGTCCACGCCCCAACTTTGGGGAGCGCCACTTACCTGGGGCTTACCAAGCGCCCACCTGCGTCTCACAATCACACCCATGCGCGCTGTGGACGTCGTGGTGATCGGCGCCGGGCAGGCCGGCCTCGCCACCAGCTACTACCTCACGCAGCGCCAAATCGACCACGTCGTGCTCGACCGCGCGGGGGTCGGCGCCGCGTGGCGCGACAGCCGCTGGGACTCGTTCGCGCTCAACGGCCCTAACTGGTCGTTTGACCTGCCCGGTTACAAGTACGACGGCCCCGACCAGGACGCCTTCATGCTGCGCGACGAGCTCGTTGCCGAATTCGAGAAATACGCCCACCTCATCGAGGCGCCCGTCGAGGCGCCCGTCGAGGTCGTCCGCGTGAGCAAAGCGATGGCCGCCACCACGTTCCACCTCGACACGACAACAGGCGCCATCGAAGCCAAAGCCGTCGTCGCGGCCACCGGCCCGTACCAGCGCCGCAACCGCCCCGCCAACACCCTCGCGCCCAGCATCGTCCAGCTCAACAGCGACGAGTTCAAGAACGCCAGCCAGCTCCCGCCTGGTGGTGTGCTCGTTATCGGCAGCGGTCAGTCGGGCAATCAGATCGCCGAGGACCTCCTCGAGAACGGCCGCGAAACCTACTTTGCGACCGGCACCTGCACCTGGATTCCGCGCCGTTTGCGCGGCCACGACAACGTCTACTGGCGCGGCCGGCTGGGCATGTGGGATGACACAGTCGACACGCTCGGCCACGCCCTCCGACTCGCCTGTCCGCCAATTCAAACCGGGGTCGGCGGCGGCCGCGACCAGAATATGGCGATCACCCAGCAACGCGGCGCGATCCTTACTGGCCGTTATCTCGCCGGTGACGGCCACACGGTCCACTTCGCCGACGATCTGCAGCAGAATGCGATCGCCTCCGACACGAGCGCTTTCGCCCTTCGCGCCAGCGTTGACAAGTTTGTCGACGACAACCGCCTGGACGCCACCGAAGCCCCGGAAGAACCACCGATCCGGCCTGTCGGTGATTTGGGCCCCGCACCTACCCAGCTCGACCTGAAAGCCAGGAACATCAATAGCGTCATCTGGGCGACCGGTTTCCGGCTCGACTTCGAGCGCTGGATCGACCTCCCGCTCAACACACGCGACGGGTACCCCGAACAGTCGTGGGGCGTCAGCCAGCATCCCGGCCTGTATTTCATGGGCCTGCAGCTGATGCACACGCGCAAGTCGGGTGTGATCTTCGGCGTCGGCGAGGACGCCGCCCACGTCGTCTCGAAGGTCGCGCTGCACCTCGGAGCCGACCAGGGGTGACCGGCTAGAACGTTGGCTGTCGTGCTCGCCCGCAGGGAAGGCGGTCGTCGGGATGACCGCCTATGGAGCTTCGTATCCGTGCTGGTAGACACATGGCGCGAAATACCCCTTGACCGCTACCGCCGAGTCAAGCTTGACCCAGCTCCCGGTGTCAGGGTCCCAGTAACTGACCACCACTCTGCTGCCGGGCTTCGCCCAGTGCTCCCAGGTCCGGTATATCGAGCCGCCCGGCACCGAACGGGCGTCGACACGGATACGCGCACCGTTGTTCCACTTCATTCGGAACAGGACCGGCACACTGCTGGCTGAGTTGTCGAAAATGCCGTAGTAGGCAGGATCGTTGCACGGACCGCCGACACCGCCGCCGGGGTTGCTGTTCGCGTCACAGGTGGCCTTCGTAATGACATTCGTGTCCAGAGTGACCGCGCCGTTGCGCGCCAGTGCGCGACCCTTGAGTGTCGCTCCGGTGGTCATGGTGATCGAGGTAAGGGCCATGATGTTGCCGATGAATGAGGTCGTGGTGCCGAGCGTCGCCGACGCGCCAACCTGCCAGAAGACGTTGCATGGCCGGGCACCGTTGATGAGCCTCACGCTGCTCGACGAGGCCGTCGTCAGGGTGCTACCAATCTGGAAGATGAACCGGGCAGCGGAGACGCCCTGGGCGTTGAGCTTGAGAGTCCCGGTCAGGCCGGCGGAGCTGCTGAAGCAGTACACGCCGGCTGTGAGCGTCAGACCGCCGAGGTCCTGACCGGTCAGGTCGCTGTCGCAGGCTTGGCCCGCAACGTTGTTGTAGGCAGCCGTCAGGTCCGCCTGGGCCTGAGCGGCCGCTGCATCCGCCGCGTGAATGGTTCCGTTGACGTTGCCCGGCGGAAAGCCGGTGACTGCACTACCAGGGCTGACACCCAGGTCGCCATTGACGACGCTGGGGCCGGTGTTGGTGACCGTCGAACCACCCAGGACGGCGAATGCATCTGCGGTGCCCAGGCCAACTGCTTGGGACGCGGCCACGTTGCCGGTGACGGCAAAGCCCAATAGTGCACTGAGGACCAAGGCGAGAGCTAAATTGCGTCTGATCACTGAACCCACACTTTCATCGGCCTACCACTGCGCGAGAGCGGAGCCATCGCGGCGGACGGAGGCGGCTGGCGGCCACTGGCTTAACGCCACGGTAGGTGTGGCGGGTTGATCCAGTTAGTCCTCGGTGATCCAGACAGTATTCAATGTTGTTGCAAATGAGGTCTTTTGGCGCGAGTCGGACCTTCGAGCCGGACCTTCCGGTCGCGCCTGAAGGATGGACGCAAGTTTGGTCGATGGGCGACACTAGGAGCGCAACCTGCCGCGACAGCCTCAATTCCCAGGAGATAGGCGTAGATGCCCAAGGTTCAGATGCCCCAACTCGGCGAGAGCGTTGCCGAGGGCACGATCGGCAAGTGGCTCAAGAAAGTCGGCGACCACGTCGACAAGTACGAGCCCATCGTTGAGGTCATCACCGACAAGGTCAACGCCGAGGTTCCGTCGCCCTACGAAGGCACGCTGACGCAGATCCTCGTCCAGGAAGGCGAGACGGTCCCCAACAACACCGAAATCGCGGTCATCGAGGGCGCCAGCGCAGAAGTAGCAGCCGATGCACCCACTGCACCTGCACCCGCTGCACCTGCACCCGCTCCAGCCCCCGGCCCCTATGGCACCGGCACTGGCCCGGGCGGCTCCGACGAATCGCCCACCCGATCGGTCGAACAGCCGACTGCCCAGCCTGCCCCGGCCCCGCCACCAGCTCCGGCACCGGCCGCGCCTGCACAAACAGCGGTCGCGGCTCCCGTGA
This sequence comes from Chloroflexota bacterium, assembly GCA_030271555.1. Classification (GTDB taxonomy): domain Bacteria; phylum Chloroflexota; class Limnocylindria; order Limnocylindrales; family CSP1-4; genus JALYGJ01. The sequence continues at coordinate 7,766 of JARXKQ010000019.1, forward strand.
CCCCGTCGAGCGGCAATGGGTCAGCGAGCAACGGCAACGGCGCCGCCGCAGCCATCGGCACGTACACCGGTCCGACCACGCCCGCCGTGCGGCGCATCGCCCGCGAGCATGGCGTCGACCTGTCGATGGTGGCGGGGAGCGGCCACGGTGGCCGCGTTACCCGCGATGACGTGATGAAGTTCGTCGAGTCGGGCGGCGCGGCAGCAATGGCCGCGGCGCCAGCTCCAGCAGCGCCGGCAACCCCGGCCATGTCGGCCCCGTCAGCACCGGCCATGTCGGCTGCTCCGGCAGTTCCGGCCATGTCGGCCCCGTCAGAACCGGCCATGTCGGCTGCTCCGGCAGTTCCGGCCATGTCGGCTGCTCCGGCAGTTCCGGCCATGTCGGCCCCATCGGCCCCATCCGCTCCTTCGCCCGTCGCCCAGGGCGACTCGCTCAAGCCCGCCAACCCCATGCGCAAGGCCATCGCCACCCAGATGACCAAGGCCCTCGCCGTCCCAGTGGCGTACACCGTGGTCGAGGTCGACATGAGCGGTGTCGTCGCGCTGCGCGATGCGAATAAGAACGCGTACCAGTCAAGAGAAGGCATAGGCCTGACTTACGACGCGATCGTCGCGAAGGCGACGGTTGAGGCGCTCAAGGCCCACGCTGACTTCAATGCCCACTACACCGACGAGGGGCACTGGCGCCGCGCGGCAGTGAACCTGGGGATCGCCGTGGCCGTCGCAGACGGCCTGGTGGTGCCGGTCATCAAGGACGCCGACCGGCTCAGCGTCCATGGCCTCAACCGCCAGATCCGCGACCTGGCGGACAAGTCGCGCGCCGGAAAGCTCAGTCTCGACGACATCAGCGGCGGCACGTTCACGCTCGACAACACCGGCTGGACCGGCTCGCTGATCACCCAACCAATCATCAACGCGCCGCAGGTAGGCATCCTCACGATGGAGTCCATCGTGAAGCGCCCTGTCGTGGTCGACGCCGGCAACGGCAAGGACGCCATCGCGATCAAGCCCATGATGTACATGTGCCTGGGCTTCGACCACCGCGCGACAGACGGCGCGCAGGCGGGCAAATTCATCAACGACGTGAAGCGCTGGCTGGAGTCGGTCGACTCGACCCTGTCGATCTGGTAGTCGCCGGGCCAGGCGCGACACCATGCGCGTCATAGTCACGGGCGGCGGCGGGTTCATCGGCCGTGCCCTGATCAAGCGGCTCGCGGCGGGTGGCGTGGACGTCGTCGCGCTGGTGCGCGATCCACAGAAGGCCGCATTTCTCGAGCAGCCGCACGTCACTCTCGAGCAGAGCGACCTCAAGGACACGGCCACGCTGGCTGACCTCATGCGCGGTGCGGACGGCGTCATCCACGCGGCCGGTGAATATCGCGTCGGCATCGCCAAGGACGAGCGGCCCAAGATGCTCGATGCGAACCTGGGCACAACGGAGCGCGTCCTCGACGCGGCCATCGCCGCCCAAACCCAGCGCATCGTCTATGTCTCGACGGTCATCGCCTTCGGCGACACGGGCGGCAAAGTCGTCGACGAGACGTATCGTCGCGACACCACCACCAAGCCGGGCCGCTTCCTCTCGTTCTACGACGAGTCCAAGTACCTCGCCCATCTCGCGGCGGAGCGGCGCATCGCCCAGGGCGCGCCCATCGTCACCGTCCAACCCGTCCAGGTGTACGGGCCGCACGACCACTCGGCCGTCGGTGGTCAGCTCGCGGCCGCCTACGCCGGGCAGCTGCCCTATCTTGCCCTGGCGAGCGTGGGTCTCGCGTTCGTCCACGTCGATGACCTCGCCGACGGCATCGTCGCGGCGCTCATTCGCGGCCGCATTGGCCAGTCGTACGTTCTGGGGGGAGCGCCGGTGCGCCTGCGCGACGCACTGGCAATCGCCGCGAAAGCAGGCCGACACTCGCTGCCCCGCCTTACGTTGCCCACCAGGGGCCTGCGCCTGATTGCGCTCTTGCATCGCCGCGGCATCAACCTGGCCGGCGCGCCAAGCGGGCTGACCGAGTCAATCGACGCCGGCGACAACGTCACCTACTGGGCGAGCTCCGCCAAGGCGATCAAAGAGCTGGGCTTCGACTCCCGCCCGCTGGAGCAGGGGATAGCCGCAACCTACGGACCCGCCACGTAGTACTCCACGTAGGCGCAGTCGCGTAACCCGCAAACCCGACTCAACCGGTAAACTTTCACCAAGTTATGGGTCGCGAGCTCCCGATGTTCCAGCCGCCCCCGGAGCCGGGCGCGGCGAGCGGACACACTCCACACCTTCCCCCGACTATCGCCATGGGCGGCGGTGATTTCAGCGCGCCCGCGGCCGACGGCAGCACCGCCCTGCGGCGCCACCCCGACTGGATCAAGGCGCGCATGCCCAGCGGCGAGAACTACCAGGATCTCAAGAAGATCCTGCGCGGGCTCACGCTCAACACGGTGTGCGAGGAAGCCCGCTGCCCCAACATCGGGGAGTGCTGGGACCAGCGCACCGCGACGATCATGATCCTGGGCGACGTGTGCACCCGCGCCTGCGGGTTCTGCGCCGTCAAGACCGGTCGGCCAACGTGGAACGACGAGGACGAGCCCGCGCGCGTCGCTGAGGCGGTCGCCCAGATGCACCTCGAGCACGTCGTCGTGACGAGCGTTGCCAGGGACGATCTGCCCGACGGCGGCGCCCACATCTTTGCCGAGACGATCCGCCAGCTCCGTCACGCCGTACCTTCCATGGGCGTCGAAGTGTTGATACCCGATTTCAATGGCAGTGACGCACCGCTGCGGACTGTCATGGAGGCTCAGCCTGACATCCTCAATCACAACCTTGAAACCGTGGAGCGACTCCAGAAGCCGGTCCGCAAGCGAGCGCGCTACGGCCGCTCGCTCGAGGTGCTTGCGCGTGCCAAGGAAATGGCGCTCGAAATCGCTGGAAAGCCAGGCACGGTGAACACCAAATCGAGCCTGATGGTGGGCCTTGGGGAGACTCGGGAAGAGCTCCACCAGGCGTTTGTCGACCTGCGCGGGGTCGACTGCGACATCCTGACCATCGGCCAGTACCTGCGCCCTTCGGAACAACATTTGCCTCTTGAGCGTTACTATGAACCCAGCGAATTTCAGGAAATGAGGACTGAAGCGCTGGCCCTGGGTTTCAAGCACGTTGAATCCGGCCCGCTTGTCCGCAGCAGTTATCACGCCAGAGACCAGGTACCCGAGGAAGTTCGCCGCCGCCGTGCCGGGCAGCAGCCAAACCTCGCTGGCGCAGCTTGAGGATCCAAATTGACAACTAACCACGTCCCGACGATGCCCCCTGCCCGCCGCGCACAGACCGCCAACGCCTGGCGGCCATTTGCCGTTGTCTTCGGCATTGCCCTGACCGCGCTGCTCGCACCGATCATCTTCATCGCCTGCAGCGGCACGTCACCCACCCCGCAGAGCACGCCCACGCCCACCCCCACGCCT
>JARXKQ010000020.1 GCA_030271555.1 Chloroflexota bacterium
TGCCCATATAGAAGATGCCCAGCGCCATCAGGGTGAGGACCCGCCGGCGCGACAGCGAGCGCAGGGCTCGCCGCTGGGCCGGCCAGATGAGCAGCCAGCCCCATGACAGCAGCGCGGCAAAGATGAAGCGCCAGGTGATGAGCGTCATCCAGTCCAGGCCGTGGTCGTAGATGGGCCTGGCGAAGAGCGGACCGGAGCCAAAGCCGCAGGCCGAGACGACGACCAGCCCTATGCCGACGAGCCGAGTTCGGTCCATGAGCGTCCGAGGGTAGACTGCGGCCCGTGAACGTGCGGGTGGTTGCCGACGACCTGATCTGGCGCTCGCGTCTGGTCGCGGCCGTCGAGCGCGCCGGCGCTTCGCCGGTGGCTGGCGGCGAGGCCGCCGAAGTAGCGATCGTCGATCTGAATGGCCGCGCGTACGACGGCATTGCCGCGGTTGAGGCCGCTGTCGCAGGTGGCGCGACGGTGATCGCGGTCGCCCAGCACGAGGACAGCGAGACCCGCCGGCGCGCGCTGACCGCAGGAGCGCGGCGCGTCTTCTCCTACCAGAAGATGTTCAGCGACGGCCCGCAGGTCGTGGCTGACCTGCTCGCGGGCAAGTTCGCGGCCCCGGCGGCGCCGGTGGAGGCGCACGCATGAGCACCCACTCGATCCCGGCCGACCGGCACGCGACGCGTATCGCTCGCGCTCAAGCCGCGCTGCCTGCGGAGGACGCATCGGCGCTCTTGCTGGGCGTTGGCGCGGACCTGCAGTACCTGACCGGCTACGGCGCCCACGAGCTCGAGCGGCTGACGATGCTGGTCGTGCCGGCCATTGGCCGCGCCACGCTGATCGCCCCGCGGCTCGAGATGGCCCTCGCCCAGGCATGTACCGCCAGTGAGGCAAGGCTGATCGACCTTGCCCCGTGGGAGGAAACCGACGATCCCTTTGCGCTGGTGGCCGCGCAGCTCGATGCCAGCGACAGCCGGCCAGAGATTCAGCTGGGTGCCCTGGGTGGCACGTGGGGTCGCCTTGGAGGATTGCTGGTCAGCGATCGGTTGTGGGCGACATTCCTCCTCCGACTTCAGGCGACGCTGCCCGACGCGGCCTTTGGGCTCGCCTCGACGGTCATGACGACTATGCGCGCCGTAAAAGACGCGGAAGAGATCGAGTTGCTGCGCCGCGCAGCTCTCGCTGCGGATCGGGTCGTAGCGCAGATTGCGGCCGGGCCGTTGGTCGGACGGACCGAAGCCGAAGTCTCAAAAGAAGTCCTGGACCGCCTCGTGACCGAAGGCCACGACGAGGGCGATTTCGCGATCGTGGCCAGCGGACCTAACTCCGCGTCGCCGCATCACGGTCCCGGCCCACGGGTGATCGCGGCCGGCGAGCCCATCGTGCTCGACATTGGTGGCCGCCTGGAGGGCTACTGGTCCGACACGACGCGGACCCTGTGGGTCACCGGCGACGCTGACATCCGGCCCACCGATGAGTTCACCAAGCTCTTCGACACCCTGCACGGTGCCCAGGAGGCACAACGTGCCGCCGTGCGACCTGGGCTGGCCGCGGCCGAGCTTGACGCGGTTGGTCGCAAGATGATCGCCAAAGCGGGCTACGGCGAGAACTTCATCCATCGCACGGGTCACGGGACCGGTCTCGACGGCCACGAGGATCCGTACATCGTGTCGAGCAACGAGGCGCCGCTCGTTGCCGGCAACGTCTTCAGCATCGAGCCCGGCATCTACATCGAGGGCAAGTTCGGCGCCCGCATCGAAGACCTGGTGGCCTGCGGCGTCAACGGCGTCGACGAGCTCAACGTCTCGTCGCGCGATCTGTACGTGGTGCGCGGCTGATGGTTGCCGAAGAGACAACCGACGCCCAGCGCGGCCCGACCGCGGCGCAGTTCCGGCGCTTCATCAAGTCGCGGCCATACGTGCCACTCCATGAATTGCGGCGGCGCTTCGAGGTGCCGGGCGAACTTGACGACGTGACGCCGGTGGAGCTGGCCGGCCATGGCCACGTCTACGTTGGTCTGCCGCCGCGCGAGGCGGAGTTCATCGTGACACTTGTGCGCGATGCCGACATCGGCGTCGAGCTCTCACGCGACCCCGACGTGCCAATCGTTGTCGGCGTCTTCCCGATGAGGCCCGTCACCCGCTCCTGAAGGTCGCAGCCGTCAGCGTGACGTCGGCCGTATACTAGGGGGGAGTATGCAAGCAACCCCCGCGGCCAAGCCCGCCCAGACGCCGCCGGCGGCGCCCGATTTCCCGCAGATCGAGCTGACGCTGCCGATTGAGGGCATGACCTGCGCGTCCTGCGTTAACCGTGTCGAGCGCTTCCTGCGCAAGACCGACGGTGTGCTCGAGGCGAACGTCAACCTCGCGACCGAGCAGGCGCGGGTGCGCTTCGACCCCACGCTCGTGGGCCGCGACGAGCTCAACCGCGCAGTAGTCGCGGCGGGCTACGCCGTGCGGCCTGAGGCGCCGGCGGCGCAGATCAGCGATGCGCTGGACGGCGCGGCTGAAGCTGACGCCGCGCGGCGGCAGACCGAAACGCGCCGCCTTGGGCAGGAAGCGGCAGCCGCGATCGCGACCGGTCTGGCGATGATGGCGCTGGCGCTCTGGCCCACGCCGCTGCTGCCGTTGGCGCAGCTCAACTGGCTGCTCTTGGTGCCGGCGACGATCGTCCAGTTCGGGCTGGGCCGGCGGTTCTACATCGCCGCGCTGCGCGGGGCGCGCCACGGCTCGACCAACATGAGCACGCTCGTGGTGCTGGGCACGACGGCCGCGTGGCTGTATTCGGCGGCGATCACTGTCTGGCCCAGCCTGGTTGCCGGCGCGGGCATCGAGGCCATGACCTACTTCGACAGTGCCGCGGTCATCATCGGCCTGGTTCTGGCCGGGCGGTGGCTGGAGGCGCGCGCCAAATCGGCGACGATCGGCGCGGTGCGCCGCCTGGCTGGGCTGCAGCCGCGCGTCGCCCGGGTGGTGCGCGATGGCGCCGAGCTGGACGTGGCGCTGGCCAGCGTGCAGGCCGGTGACATCGTTCGCGTCCGGCCGGGCGAGAAGGTCCCCGTCGACGGGGTGGTCATCGAGGGCTCGTCGGCCGTCGACGAGTCGATGCTGACCGGCGAAGCGATGCCCGTCGCCAAGGGACCTGCCGACGAGGTCATAGGGGCGACGCTCAACACGAGTGGCACTTTCCTGTTCCGCGCCACGCGCGTCGGGCGCGACACTGTGCTGGCGCAGATCGTTCGCCTGGTCGAGCAGGCGCAGGGCTCCAAGGCGCCCATCCAGCGCCTCGCCGACGCCGTAACCGGCTGGTTCGTACCGGCGGTGCTGGCGCTCGCGCTCGCGACGTTCGTCGTGTGGCTGGTCGCCGGTCCTGAGCCGAAAACAACGTTCGCGCTGGTGAACCTGATCAGCGTCCTCGTTATTGCCTGCCCATGCGCGATGGGCCTTGCGACGCCCACCGCGATCATGGTTGGGACCGGCCGTGGCGCCGAGGTAGGCATCCTGATCCGCGGCGGCGAGGCGCTCCAGAGCGCCGAGCACGTGGACACCGTCGTGTTCGACAAGACCGGCACGCTGACCCGCGGCCGGCCGGCGCTCGCTGAGATCGTGCCCGCCGCCGGTGTCGAGCAAGCCGAGCTGCTCCGAGTTGCCGCGGCCGTCGAAAAGGGCAGCGAGCATCCGTTGGCCGCTGCAATCCTCGAGGGCGCCGCCGCGCACGCCGTTACCGCGCCATCAGCAACAGGCTTTGAGGCCGCGGCCGGGTATGGCGCGCATGCGCACATTGACGACCGCGTCGCGATCGTCGGCAGCGCGCGTCTCATGCGCGACCACGAGATCGATCTCACGCCATTGATGGACGCCGCTCAGCGCGCGGCCGCGGCCGCCCAGACCCCCGTTTTCGTCGCGTTCGACGGCCGGCTGCTGGGCATGTTGGCCATCGCCGATCCAATTCGGCCAGAAGCGGCGACGGCCATCGCCGATCTCCAGCGCAGCGGTCGGACTACATGGCTGCTGACCGGTGACCAGCGGTTGGTCGGTGAGTCGGTAGCCCGCCAGGTCGGCATCCCGCTGGAGAACGTCATTGCCGACGTGCGCCCGGCCGATAAGGCGGCACAGATCAAGACGCTCCAGCAGCAGGGCAAGAAGGTCGCGATGGTGGGCGACGGTATCAACGATGCGCCGGCGCTCGCCCAGGCCGATCTGGGCGTGGCCATTGGCACCGGCACGGACGTGGCCATGGAAGCGTCTGATGTCACGCTGGTCGGCGGTGACCCGCGGCTGGTCGCGACGGCCATCAGCCTCTCGGCCCAGACGATGCGCATCATTCGCCAGAACCTCTTCTGGGCGTTCGCCTACAACGTCGTCTTGATCCCAGTGGCGATGGGCGTCCTGTACCCGTTCACAGGCATGCTGCTCGACCCCATCCTGGCGGCAGGCGCGATGGCGTTCAGCTCGGTCAGCGTCGTCGCGAACTCGCTCCGGCTACGCCGTTTCCAGCCGCCCATCGCACCAGTCACAGCGCGCGCGGCAGAGCCCGCGATGAGGCCCGCCGGCTAGCCCACACCTGACAGTACCGCTCCGGGCCGGACCAAGGTGACATGGCCCACCGACCACCCGCTGGGTACGGTCGGAGCGAGTGGGAAATCTCGTTTTGCACACACGCGGCCGGCTCGCGCTGGTTGGCTTCCTGGTGGCCCTTTCGGTGTGCGCGCCGGCATTTGTGGCCGCCAGTCAGTCCTCTGCCGTCAAACCCGCCGCGGATGCATGGGTCAACGCCGCACAGCCAACGCTGAACTACGGCGCGGACCCGACTCTGCGGGTCAGGGCCGGCATCGCCGGGGCCTATATGCGCTTCAAGGTTGCGAAGTGGGTCGGCCAGCCCGCTGATGGGCTGGACCTGCGCCTGGCAGCGCTCACCGGCGACACCTCCACGCTCGCGCTGAGCGAGGTGCCTGGCGGCTGGCCGGAAACGGGCATTACCTACGTGACTCGACCCGCGCCGCTCGACGCACTCGTGGTACGCGGCAGCCTCGCCGCGGATGGCGTCCATTTCCCGCTGGGTGCCTTTTTCGATGGCGGCGTGGTCGATCGCAACTACATCTCGTTGCGCGTCACCAACGACGCGGCGAGCGTCGTCACCTTCTCGTCCCGCGAAGGGACCGCGCCGCCGCTGCTGACAATGGGCGCGGCACCCGGTGAAGCGGCCCTCGCGGCCGTGGCCGACACCTATACGACGCCGGTAAAGCCGGACTCCAACTACGGCACGGTGACCCGCCTGGCTGTGGACGGCGATCCACAGGCCGAGGCGTACCTGACGTTCGATACGTCGGCCTGGCTGGGGCGGCGCGTTGGCAGCGTTGCGCTGCAACTGAGTCTGCGCGACACCGCCGGCGGTGGCGTGACGGTTTATCGCGTCGATCCTGTGTGGGACGAGCTGACCCTCACATGGAACACGGCGACGCTCGCTGGGACCGCGGTGGCCACTGTGGCAGAAGCGCGACCCAGCGGCCTGGCCACGATCGACGTGACCGGCGCGTTCACCGACGGCATCATTGATAGCCCGCGGCTGTCGCTGCACCTGGTGACGGCCAACGCGGACGGCTTCCTCTTCTCGTCGCGCGAGGGGGGCGCGCCTGCAGCCCTGGTTATGACGCCGCGATCGCCGACCATCGGGCCTGGACCCACACCAACGCCATCGCCCACTCCGACGCCCACGCGGTCGCCTTCGCCGACGCCAACCGGCACGCCCACGGCCACACCCACGCGAACGCCGACTCCCACGCCTACTCCCACGGCTGCTCCAACCGCAACACCCACGGCGACACCGAACCCCACGCCGACACCTGAGCCGCTGTTCCACTTCAACGGCCAGGGCTCCGATCACGGTGTGGGCATGTCGCAGTACGGCGCCCGTGGCAGGGCGGCGGCCGGCCAGACGTACGACGTGATCCTGGCCCACTACTACACCGGCACGACCCTTGGTTCGCTCGATCCCACTCAGCCGATTCGAGTCCTGCTCAACTCGGCGTACACGCCCACCCCGACGGCCCCAGCGCGCATCGTGGCCCGACTCGGGCCCTGGACGAGCGCCGCGTTCGTTGACGAGCTCGGCACGCAGCTGGTGTTCCCGACCGATTCGTACGTCGACCTGATGCCGTCCGACACGGGCTGGTACGCCACTGTTTACGACTCGACCGGGGCCACTCTCGCGACGACCGCCGCGACCGACTTCACCGTTAGCCCGGCCGATCCGCTCACCCGGCTCCAGATGACGTGGCGCTCATCGCTCCCGCGCTACGTCCTGTATCGCGGTTCCATGCGCTTGCTGGTCAACGGCTCGGCGGTCGAGGCGATCAACACCGTCTCCATGGACGACTACGTGAAGGGCGTCGTGCCTGCGGAGATGCCGCCACTGTGGCCGTTGGAGGCGGTAAAGACGCAGGCAGTTGCGTCGCGCTCCTATGGCTACCGCCACCTGCATCCCGAACGCAACTTCGACGTTGTGCCCACGTCGAGCAACCAGGTCTACGGCGGCGTGTCACTCGAGCATCCGCGCTCCAACCAGGCGGTCGACGAGACTTCCGGCCAGGTCGCCATGTACGACGGGGCGCCCATCCTGGCCTACTTCTTCACCGTCGCCGGCGGCTACACCGAGAACAATGAGTACGCCTGGCCAAGTGCGGCGGGCAAGGTCACCGGCACGCCAATCCCGTACCTGCGTGGCGTGCCCGATTACGACGAGAACGGCCTTGCCTACGACCGCAATGCGGCCGGTTTCGCGTGGCAGAGTGACTCGTTCACGTGGGCCCAGCTGAGCGCGTGGCTGGCGTTGGACTCGCGCACCAATGTCGGGACGTTGAGCGACATCCAGTTCAAGCGCGGCGTGTCCGGCCGCGCCTACTGCCTGACCCTCGTCGGCAGCTCGCGCACGGTCAACGTGTCGGGCCAGGTGTTCAAGATTGTTTTCAACACGAACAACGACAGCAGCGCGGACCTCAACAGCGCCATGTTCTTCCTCGAGGCGGAGCCCACGCCTTAGCCCGAAGGCCACGGGTGCGTGGCGCGGCGCGAACAGTCTTAGCTCCGCAGTCGCCCCTCGGGGCGCTGCTGCGCGCTTCGATTGAAGCCCCGCTCGCGCGGTGCTGCAATCTTCGCTTGCGTGCGATGATCGACCGGCATGAGCCGCCGTTCAGAGCCACCCAGCGGAGAGTTCCGCTACGAGCACCCCATCGAGGTGCGCTTCGTCGATACCGACGCGTTCGGCCACGTCAACAACGCGACCTTCCTGTCGTACTTCGAGGCCGCTCGCGCCGGCTACTACGCGCGTGTGACCGGCAGCCCGTTCATGACCGGCGAGCATGGCCTGAAGCACACGTTTGTCATCGCTGAGGCGCGCATTGCGTATCGCTCGCCCGTGTTGTTCGGCGAGCCACTGCTGGCCGGCGTCCGATTCGCCTGGGTGGGCGGTTCGTCCTTCGCGTTCGAGTACCGCATCCGGGCCGCCAAGTCGGCCGTGGGCGAAGCCCGCATCGTGGCCGATGGCGAGACGCTGCAGGTGATGTTCGACCTGGATCGGAACCGCGTCATGCGCGTTCCGGCGGATCTGATCGGCCTCTTTGAGAAGTTCGAGGAACGGACTATTCCGCGCCGCCCGCGGGCTGAGGTCTAGGCCTCGAACCTGCGGAAAACGGCGACCGCGTTCTGGCCGCCAAAGCCGAATCCGTTGATCATCGCCGTGTCGACCTTCGCGTTGCGCGCCACCTTGGGCACGTAGTCGAGGTCCAGCTCTGGCAGATCTGGGTTGTCGAGGTTGATGGTGGGCGCGATGACCCCCTCGCGAATCGCACCAATTGCGGTCAGCGCATTGATCACGCCCGCCGCGCCGATCGTGTGGCCGACCATCGACTTGGGCGAGCTGATGGCGACCTTGTGGGCGTGGCCGCCAAACGCGGCCTTGATGGCGCGCGTCTCAGTCGCGTCGTTGAGCGCGGTGCTCGTGCCGTGCGCCGCGATGTAGTCGATCTCGTCGGGCGCGACGCCGCCATCCTGCATGGCCCGCGTCATCGCCATCATTGCCCCGCGGCCGGCAGGGTCTGGCGCGGAGATGTGGAACGCGTCCGACGTGGTGGCCGCACCAACGAGCTCAGCCTTGATCGTGGCGCCGCGGGCGAGGGCGTGTTCAGCCGATTCCAGCACCACAACCCCGGCGCCCTCGCCATAAACGAAGCCATCGCGGTCGCGATCAAACGGCCGCGAGGCCCGCTGCTGATCGTCGTTGCGCTTGGAGAGTGCGTGCATGTTGGCCAGCGCCGCGAAACCAACAGGCAGCAATGGCGCCTCTGTTCCGCCGGCGAGGACGACGTCCATGTCGCCGCGCTGGATCATGCGCAGCCCGTCGATGAAGCTCATGATCGATGTCGCGCACGCGGCCGACTGATTGATCACCGGCCCGGTCAAGCCGTATTCGATCGAGATGAGGCAACCGCCCATTGACGCCGACAGCGCTGGATAAGCGAACGGACTGACCTGCCCCGGCCCCTTGACGCGGAGCACGTCGTTGCCGATGACGATCTCCTCGATACCGCCGCCGGCCGAGTTGACGATCACCGCCACCCGATCGCGCTGCTCGGGCGTCCATTCGCTGAAGTTCAGCCCTGAATCCGCTACCGCTTCCTTGCCCACGGCCATCGCGAAGTGGATGAAGCGGCTCATGCGGCGCGCCATCTTGCGGTCCATCGCAAGCGTGGGGTCGAAGTCCTTGACCTCCGCCGCGATGCGCACGTCGAAGCCGGTCGGGTCGAAGCGCGTGATGGGGCCGACGCCGCTCACACCCGCAATCAGGTTCTTCCAGAAAGTGGCGTGATCGTTGCCGATGGGGGTGACTGCGCCCAGGCCGGTGACGACGGCGCGGCGGGCGAGGTCTTTTTCGGGCACTGGGAACTCCTAGGGCGTCCGCGAATTGTACCGAGGGGCCGCCACGCGGCGATCAGCGGCGATTGCCTGGGGCATGGAGCGGAGCGTGCGGGGCACGACCGCGGTCCAGGCGCGCACGCCCTGGCTGACCATGCCGGCGAGCCTGTCCTTGGCCGGGCTCCAGCTGATGCCGAACTCGGCGCGGAGCCGCGGCGGTACGAGTGCCAGGCCAGGCAGGGCCGCGAGATCGACCAGCGGTCCAGGAACGAACCGGAACGGCGGTCGCACGATCAGCCGCGCCAGCCGCCGCGCGGTGGGCGTCACGTGGACCGGCCCGTCCTCGGCCAGCATCTTCTCCCAGTAGCGCTCGAGAGCGGGCCAGTCGGCTGGGCTGGCGCTGAGCGGGATGCCCAGCCGCGTGCCGACGGCGCGCGCCTCCTGCCAGAACTGCTCGATCTCATTGGCGCTGAGCTGCCCCACCCAGCGTTGATACGCAAAAACGCTCGTCACGATCAGCGTGGCCTGGACCCACAGCAGCAGCTGCGGATCCATGGCGCGGTAGTTCGGGCCGCGTACACCGGCGTGGACGCTGTTCAGCCGCTTCACTGCCCGCTCGGCGTTGACCGCGTTGCCGAACACCAGGTTCATCGTCGTCCGGATCGTGCCGTGCAGGCGGCGCCAGGGGTCGCTCTCAAAAGTCGAGTGATGCGCCACGCCCTCGGCAATGAGCGGGTGTGCGACCTGGAGCAGCAGCGCCGCTGGGCCCGCGCCAAGCAGTACGGCCTCGCGGTTGATGCGCCACATCATCGAATCCGGGCCATAGAAGCCCAAGACCGCGTCGGCCCGGCGCGCGTCGTTCACACTTGGCATCGTGGCTGTCGACCTGCTCATCCGCAACGTCACCCTAGTGTCCCCCGCCGTTCAGCGCGTGGTGAACATCTTCATCACCGACGGCGCCTTCTCGGCCATCCTTACGCCGGGGCCGCTGCCCTTCGCTCCCGCTGCTGAAACGATCGATGGCACCGGGTTGGTGGCGCTGCCTGGTCTCATCGACGGCCACGTCCACTTCCGCGAGCCCGGCCTGACCCACGAGGAGACGTGGCTCACCGGAACGCGCGCCGCGGTGTTCGGCGGCGTGACGACGGTGCTCGACATGCCCAACACGGTTCCGCCGACCGATTCGGTCGAGCGTGCGCGAGCGAAGTTGGCCCTGGCCGACCTGACCGCCTACTGCGACTTCGGGCTCTTTGGGCTGGTCGGAGGCTCGGCCGACCAGGTCGGTGAGCTGGCCGGCTCCGGATTGGTGGTGGGGCTTAAGACGTTCATGGGGCCGACTACGGGCGATCTGCCGAGTCCAGACGAGGACCTGCTTTTCAAGGCGCTGGAGCATGCGCGGGTGAGCGGCCTCCGAGTGGCGTTCCACGCCGAGGATCGTGCCACCATCGAGGCCGCGCGCTCGCATGAGACGCGGACCGATCCAATCGCCCACCTCGACACGCGACCGGCCAAGGCCGAGGTGCGGGCGGTCGAGCGCATCGCCGACCTTCTCCGGGCGGCCAACGCGATGGGTCACATCTGCCATGTCTCGAGCGCGCTCGGCTTGCACACGATCGAATCGTGGCGCGGTGATCGGGTCGATCTCACCTGCGAGGTCACGCCGCACCACGCGCTCCTCGACCGCGACGTCTATGCCGACTACGGCGGCATGGCCAAGGTCAACCCGCCCATCCGCGGCGAGCCGGACGAGAGCGCGCTGCTGGCTGCGCTGGCAGACGGTCGCATCGACACTCTTGCCAGCGACCACGCCCCGCATCTCGCCGCGGACAAGCTGCGCGCCTCTATCTGGGACGTGCCGAGTGGCTTTGCCGGCGTGGAGACGTTGCTGCCGCTGATGTTGAGCGCCGTTCACGATGGCCGGCTGTCGCTCGAGCGGCTTGTCCACGCGACCTCGGAGGCGCCGGCGAAGACCTGGGGCCTGTGGCCGCGCAAGGGCCAGGTCTCGGTTGGCGCGGACGCCGACTTGACCCTCGTGGATCTTGCGCGGGCCGGAGAGATTCACGCGGCCGACCTGCACGGCATGAACAACCTCTCGCCGTTCGAGGGCCGCGCGACCGTGGGCGCTGTCGTGACCACTATCGTGCGCGGCCAGGTCGTCGTCCGCGACGGCGTGCTCACCGGCGCGCCCGGTTGGGGTAGGCCCGTTACTACGGCCTGACGATCTCGACTTCGTAGGCGTCGAAGGCGGCG